>NZ_JBEZKL010000003.1:0-181086 GCF_040704695.1 Streptomyces sp. NPDC048411 | reverse complement strand
GAAGCGCGGGCGCAGCGGTGGTCGGTGCGTGCGATCGGCGTGCGGTGTCGCAGGTCATGTGGCGGAGCCACCTGTCCTGCGGCGCCGTGCGGCGATCGTGCGTGCCGGGCGTCGGGGCGCAGGCGGGGAACTCAGAACACGCCCTAAGGGGGGCGTCCTGTGGCGATCACGCCGCAGGACGCCCCGTGCGTAAGGGAACCGATCAGTTGTCCCGAACGTGTTCATGAGTGAAGAGATCGGTCCGCTTCGGGGTTTGCTCCGCCGATTCGTCTTGATCGGCGGCGCCTGCCTTGATCGAATGCGTGGTGCATCCGTGGATCGATGCACGATCCAGGCGTTCCTGGTGTGGATGTCGGTCCCTGCGGCCATACTTCTGGCCGGGTCCCAGTCCTCTGATCGGCCGGGGGAATGGCCACCGTCAGCGACCGAGGGGGAGGTCACGTGACATACCCGCCGAATGTGCGCACGGCGCCGGACCACGTGCCGGCCCAGCCGCCCGCGCCCGCTTCCCTGCCCGCGCCCCGGCGCGGCGCCTGGTCCGAGCCGGCGGCGCGGCTGCGCGCCGCGGCGACGACCGAACCGGGCAGGCTCCAGATCATCGGAGCCGTACTGGCGGCGCTCGTCGTCGCCTTCGGAGCCGTGACGGCGATCGAGGTCTCCGACCGGGCGGCCGCCGCAGACGACGTGGTGAGCCGCAGTCAGCCGCTGAGCGCCGAGGCGGCGAACATCTACCGCTCCCTGGCCGATGCGGACACCGCGGCAGCCAGTGGATTCCTGGCGGGGGCGCAGGAACCGCGCGATGTCCGCGAGCGGTACGACAAGGACATCAAGGACGCGTCCCGGCTGCTGGTGAAGGCGGCGTCCACCACGGACCCCGCGTCGCCGTCCGGCCAGGAGATCGCCACGCTCAACCAGGAACTCCCCCGGTACACCGGCCTGATCGAGCGGGCCCGCGCCAACAACCGGCAGGGGCTGCCGCTCGGCGGCGCCTACCTCCGGTACGCGAACCAGAAGATGTCCAAGGAGCTCCTCCCCGCCGCCGAGCGGCTCTACACGGCGGAGACCGGACGGCTCGACCAGGACTACGACTCCGCCCGAGCCTGGCCGTTCTTCGCGCTGGGTCTCGGTGCCGTCGCGCTGGGCGGGCTGTTCTGGGCGCAACGGCGCAACTACCGCAGGACGAACCGGGTCTTCAATCACGGGCTGCTCGCCGCGACCGCCGCGTCCACGGTGCTGGTGCTGTGGCTGGCCGTGGGACACACGGTCGCACGCGCCGAACTGCGGGACGCCGATGTGCACGGGCAGCAGTCGCTCGATGTGCTCAGCCAGGCACGGATCAACTCGCTGAAGGCACGCGCCAATGAGCTCCTGACCGTGGTCGCCCGCGGCGCGGTGCTCACCGCCGACGGCAAGAACGACAAGTACGAGACCGACTACACCACGGGCATGAAGGCCCTCGGCGATGAGCTGGGGACGGCCAGGAAGCTCGCCGACGACTCCCAGGGGAGCGGGCCGGTGGCGCACGCCATCAGCGGTGTCTCCGAGTGGCAGACCCGCCACCGGACCGCCCGCAAGACCGACGACAACGGCGACTACGAGAGCGCGCTGAAGCAGATCATCGGGGCGAAGGACTCCACCGGGGAGTCCTTCAACCAGGTGGACGACGCCCTCGAGCAGGCACTCGCCCATGAGCAGGGTGAGTTCACCCGGGCCGCGAAGAACGGGCGCGGGGCGCTCGGCGGGCTGCCGGTCGGGGCGGCGGCTCTCGCCGCGCTGGCCGCGGTCGCCGCGATCATCGGGGTCAACCGCAGGCTGTCGGAGTACCGGTGAGAGGGGGAGCGATGACCAGGACTGGTTCCGCCCGGGCCGGACTGCGCGGCTGGGGCGGGGTGACGGGAATGGCCGTGGCCTGCGCGGTGACGGCCTCGCTCACCCTGCTGCCGCTCTCGCACGGCGGCACCGGCTCCTTCGGCTCCGGTGTCTCCGGGCCGGGTACGGCGACGGCGGTGCACGTCCGGGCCGCCGACTGCCAGGACCCGGAGGCGAGCCTGCAGCCGTCGAGCGCCGACGGACCGAGCATCGCGAAGATCAAGGCGCGCGGGAAGCTGATCGCGGGGGTCGACCAGAACAGCTTCCGCTGGGGCTACCGCAATCGGGAGACGGGCAGGCTCGAGGGCTTCGACATCGATCTGGTGCGGGCCATCGCGCAGGACATCCTGGGCGACCCCGACAAGGTGATCTTCCGGGCGATCCCCACCAACCAGCGCATCGCCGCCCTGGAGAACGACAAGGTCGACGTCGTCGTGCGGACGATGACGATCAACTGCAGCCGGCTCGACCAGGTTTCCTTCTCCACCGCCTACTTCCAGGCCGGGCAGCAGGTCCTCGCACCGAAGGACTCGCCGATCACGGGATACGACAAGTCCCTGGCCGGCAAGCGGGTCTGCACCGCGGAGAGCTCCACGGCGTACGAGGCGCTGGAGAAACAGTCCTTCGGCGCGGTCTTCAAGGACGAGCACGACGGCACGGAGGCGGACGAGGACCGGCTCACCGTCCCCAACCAGCTGGACTGCCTGGTCCGGCTGCAGCTGGGCGAGGTCGACGCCGTGGTCACGGACAACGCGCTGGCGGCGGGCCAGGCCGCCCAGGATCCGGCCGTCGTTCTCAAGGGCGACAAGCCGTTCACCACGGAGTACTACGGCGTGGCTACGAAGCACGGCGCGAACGACCTGGTGGCCCGGGTCAACCAGGTGCTGGTCGACTACCGCAGGGGTGGTGCGGACAGCCGCTGGATGGTGTCGTACCGGAAGTGGCTGGCGACCGGACTGCCCGGCATAACGGCACCGCCTGCGCCCAAGTACCGGAGCAATTAGTCCTTGATCCCGCCGGGTCCGCCCGGCGGGGAGAGCGAAGAGGTGATCGATGGGCGTCGCGGGCCCCTTCCCCGGCTGTGCGGGGAGGCCCCCCGGCCCGGTCATGGACCGGGACGAGGCGGACCGTGCGCTGGCCCGGCTCGGCGCGGAGCACGAGGCGATCGAGACCTCGCTCCTCGCCCTGCAGGACCATGCGGGCCGCCGGCTCCTGGAGGGCGCCGATCTGACCGGTGTCACCAAGGAGCGCTGGGCCGCCACCGAGCAGTCGATCACGCTGTTGTGGGGGTATTTCGACGCCTACGCCGGGGCGATCGACGCGGCACGTGAGATACGGGCCAGGCGTCGTTTCCCCAACCGTGACGACCTGCTGGCGCTGACCGAACTTCTGCGCGGCCAGGGCGTCACGGTGGCGTCCACCGCCACCCGGCCCGATCCGTCGATCACGGGTCCGGCCAGACTCTCCGAGCGGTTCACGCTGGAGGAGCTGGTCGCCCGGATGAACGAGCTGTACGCGCGCTCGCTGGACATGGTCGTCGCCTCCGACTCCGTATGGTCCGCGCTGCCCGCCCGGATAGATCTGCTCGCCGCCGAGCTGCACCGGACGCGTTCGCTGGCACACTCCGTCGGCGTGCGTCCCGGGGAGCACCCGGCGGGCGACGACCTGGAGTCGATCACCCAGGAGCTGGCCACGCTGCGGGTCCAGGTGATCTCCGACCCGCTGGCGTTCTGGCTGCCGGGTCCCGGCAGCGCGGCGCCCGGCGGCGGACGTCCGGACACGACGCGCTACGACCGGGCGGCCCGCGCGCTGGACGACGTGCGGCGAGAGATCGAGGCGGTGATCGCGGTCCGCCAGGACGCCGAGCAGCGCCTGGTCCACCTGCGCGACGTGCTCTCCCGGGCGGACCGCACGCTGGCGGAGGCCCGGTCGGCGCGCGGCGAGGTGCTGGCGAAGATCGCCGCGTCCGAGGTGCCCGCGGTCAGCGGTCCGCCGACCGCGCTGCAGGAGCGGCTGGCCGCCGCGTCGGAGTGCCGCAGGCACGCCCAGTGGCACCGGCTCTCCCCGCTGCTGGAGTCGCTGGAACGGGAGGCGGAGGACGAACTGCTGCGGGCCCGCGAGTCGCTGTCGGCGGTCACCGCGCCGCTGGCGGTCCGGGCGGAGCTGCGTGGCCGGCTGGACGCGTACAAGGCGAAGGTCGCCCGGCACGGGCTGGCGGAGGACCCGGTGCTGATCGAGCGGTACGACGCGGCGCGCCGGATGCTGTGGAGCGCCCCGTGCGATCTGCGGGTCGCGGGGCAGGCGGTGCTGCGCTATCAGGAGGCGGTGGCGGAACTGCTGGACGTCCGCCGGTCGTCCGCACCGGAGGACCGGCGATGAGTACGCGTAGGCATGCGCGCCAGGTGAACGGGCCGCTGCGGCGGCGGGGCGAACAGGGGGACCGATCATGAGTACGCAGTGCCAGCGTCCCGCGTGCGAAGGCGACTACGAGGACATGGGCGGCGGTGAGCTGTACTGCGACATCTGCGGTCTGGCCCCGGTCGTCTCGCCAGTGGGGTCTCCCCTGTCCGACCGCAGCCGGGAACATGGCGATGGGATGGTGAGCTCGCCGCCCACTGGTATCGCGGTCGGTAAGGCGGGCAACAGCAGTTCGGCGCGAAGCAGTTCACGGGCGTCGTCGCGCTCCTCGTCCCGCTCGTCGACCTCGCGGCGTTCGGTCTCGGGGCGGCTCTCCCGGTCCCTGTCGGGGACCTCCACGGCCCGCTCGGTGTCGGTGCGTTCCTCCGGCGCGTCGTCGGGCGCTTCCGGGCGCAACCGGCTGGGCGCCGGCCTGGTGCAGGTACCGGAGGTGCCGCGGCCCGACCCGCGTTCCGCGGTGATGGAGAACCCGGAGGTGCCGGAGCGGAAGCGGTTCTGTTCGCGCTCCGACTGCGGGGCCCCGGTGGGACGGTCGCGCGGCGAACAGCCGGGACGGACCGAGGGGTTCTGCACCAAGTGCGGCCACCCGTACTCCTTCGTACCGAAGCTGCGGGGTGGCGACATCGTGCACGGCCAGTACGAGGTGGCGGGCTGTCTGGCGCACGGCGGGCTCGGCTGGGTCTATCTCGCGGTGGACCGTGCGGTCTCGGACCGCTGGGTGGTCCTCAAGGGGCTGCTGGACACCGGCGACCAGGACGCCATGGCGGCCGCGATCTCGGAGCGCCGCTTCCTCGCCGAGATCGAGCACTCCAACATCGTCCGGATCTACAACTTCGTCGAGCACCTCGACCAGCGGACCGGTTCGCTCGACGGCTACATCGTCATGGAGTACGTGGGCGGCAAGGCACTCAAGGAGATCGCGAACGAGCGCCGCACCGCGGCCGGGAAGCGGGATCCGCTGCCCGTCGAGCAGGCGTGCGCGTACGGCATCGAGGCGCTGGAGGCGCTCGGTCATCTGCACAGCCGCAATCTGCTGTACTGCGACTTCAAGGTCGACAACGCGATCCAGACCGAGGACCAGCTGAAGCTGATCGACATGGGCGCGGTGCGCAGGATGGACGACGAGGAGTCGGCCATCTACGGCACGGTGGGGTATCAGGCGCCGGAGGTCGCGGAGGTCGGACCGTCGGTCGCCTCCGATCTGTACACGGTGGCGCGGACGCTCGCAGTGCTCACCTTCGACTTCCAGGGGTACACGAACGTCTTCGTGGACTCGCTGCCGGACCCGGACAACATCGAGGTGTTCAGGACGTACGAGTCGTTCTACCGGCTCCTGGTCCGGGCCACGGACCCGGATCCGGCGCGGCGGTTCGCCTCGGCCTCGGAGATGGCGGAGCAGCTGACGGGGGTGTTGCGGGAGGTCGTGGCGTTGCAGACGGGGCGTCCGCGGCCGGCCCTGTCGACGCTGTTCGGTACGGAACTGCGGGTCACGGACACGCAGTTGTTCGCCGAACTGACGGGCGATGTGTCGCGGCTCGGGGTACGGGCGGAGCCGGCCGGGCGGCGGAAGGGGAAGAGGACGGGTGGATCCGGGGTTCCTGTCGCAGCGGCTCCGGCCGCCGGGGCTCCGGCCGCGCCGGGGGCGGTGGGGCACGCGGTGCCGGGTGTGCCGGGGCAGCGGGCTCCGGGGGCTGCCCTGCTGTCGGCGCCTCCCACGCACGTCCGGGGCGGTCACGGCACCGCGGCCGCTCTCCCCTACGCGCCGCCGCGGGCGACCGTTCCGGCGCCGCGGGCGGCGCCCGCCGACCCGGGCGCGTACGCCTCGGCCGGCCCGCGGCTGGCCGGGCTCGACGCACGGGCCACCTCGCTTGCGCTGCCCGTCCCCCGGGTCGACGCGGGCGACCCGAACGCGGGATTCCTCGCCGGTGTGATGACGTCCGCACCCTCCGAACTGATCGCCGCACTGCAGGCGGTTCCCGCCGCCTCGCTGGAGACCCGGCTGCGCGAGCTGCGCGCCCGCCTGGAGCTGAACGAACCCGGTGCCGCCGTCCAGACGCTGACGGGTCTGGAGGCGCTGCACGCGGACGACTGGCGGGTCGTCTGGTACCGCGGGATCACCTCGCTGGTGACCGGGGACAACGCGACTGCGGCGCTGTCGTTCGACGCGGTCTACGACGCGTTCCCCGGTGAACCCGCGCCCAAGCTGGCGCTGGGCATCTGCGCGGAGGTCCTCGGCCAGCTGGACAACGCCGCCGAGTACTACCACCTGGTGTGGGCGACCGATCCGAGCTTCGTCAGCGCCGCGTTCGGTCTGGCCCGGGTGCAGATCGCCGCCGGGGACCGGGCAGGGGCCGTGCGGACGCTGGAGTCCGTGCCCGAGGCGTCGATCCACTACACGGCGGCCCGGGTCGCCGCCGTGCGGGCCCGGCTGCGTGAGCGCGCCCCGCACGAGCCGCTGATCGCCGATCTCACGGCGGCCGCCGACCAGGTGGCCGGGCTGCAGAGTTTCGGGCTGGACGCGGTGCGCCGCGAGCAGTTGTCGACGGAGGTGCTGGGGACGGCGCTGGACTGGGTACTCTCCGGGAGTCCCACGGCCCAGCCGCCGGCTTCGCTGTCGCCGTCACAGTCGCAGGGGCCTGCCGGGCCGAGAATGCTGCTCGGCAGTGAGTTGGACGAACGCGGCCTGCGTTTCGGCCTGGAGCGTTCGTACCGGATGCTCGCCCGGCTTGCACAGCGCGGCGACGAGAGGATCGAACTGGTGGAGCGGGCCAACCGTTTCCGCCCCAGGACGTGGGTGTGAAGATGTCGCGGATGCACCAGGAGACCGCCTTGTCGAGGTGTCCCAACTGCGAGGAGCCGCTGGAATCGGGTGACCTGTTCTGCGGCGCGTGCGGGTACGACCTGTCGGTCGTACTCGCGCCGCCGGAGGACCGCCCGACCATCGCGGTCACCGTGCCGGTGACCGGTGCGCCCATGACCGGTGCGCAAGGGACCGGTGCGCCGGTGGCCGGTCCGGGCGGGCACACCGCGGCGGCCTCCGATTCGGTGGAGTGGTCGGCCGCGTCCGCCGCCGACCGGTCCGAGCCGCCCGCCCCGGACGGTCCGCCCGCCGGAGTCCGTTTCGACCGGCGGGGCGGGGCGGGCGACTTCGAACTGGCCGCGCCCGCAGCACCCGCCGCTCCCGATCCCCGTACCACCGGCGCCGCGCCGGAGCAGGAACGCACGGCGGGCACCAAGCTGTGTGTGGCCTGCCGCGCCGGTCATGTCGACACCGACGGCTACTGCGAGCGCTGCGGCCATGCCCAGCCCCGCGAGCGTGACCACATGGAGCAGGAGCTCGGTTCGGTGGCAGCCGTCAGCGACCGCGGTCTGCGCCATCACCGCAACGAGGACTCGTTCGCGGTGTCGACGACCGCCCTGCCGGACGGCTCCCCGGCCGTCGTCGCGATCGTCTGCGACGGCGTCTCCTCGGCGAGCCGCCCCGACGAGGCCTCGGCCGCCGCCGCGACCGCGGCCAACGAGGCGCTGCTGGAGTCGCTGCCGCGCGGCGCCCACCCGCAGCAGGCGATGCACGACGCGATCGTCGTGGCGGCCGAGGCGGTCAACTCCCTGGCCCACGACGACGGCCGGGCCAGGGAGCACGATCCGCATCACCACACGAACGCCCCGGCGTGCACCCTCGTCGGCGCGATCAGCGCCGGTGGACTCCTGGTCGTCGGCTGGGTCGGCGACAGCCGCGTCTACTGGGTGCCGGACGACCGCACTCACCCGCCCGCACGCCTCACCGAGGACGACTCCTGGGCCGCGCAGATGGTGGCGGCGGGCCTGATGAACGAGGCGGAGGCATACGCGGACGAGCGCGCCCACGCCATCACGGGCTGGCTCGGCGCCGATGCGTACGAACTGGAGCCGCACACCGCGTCGTTCAAACCGGACCGGCCGGGTCTGGTCGTGGTGTGCACGGACGGGCTGTGGAACTACGCGGAATCGGCGGACGAGATGGCCGCCGCGGTACCCGCCGATGCGCACGAACGACCGCTGCACGGCGCCCAGGTCCTGGTGGGTCACGCGCTGGACGGCGGGGGCCACGACAACGTAACAGTGGCTCTGCTGCCGTTCGCCGTGCCGTCACCAGGGGCAGGATCGGCGTAAAGGCCCCACGTCCGGTACTGCCCGCTCTCGTGTCCGCTGCGACCTTTGCCAGCTCTGCCACCTCTGCCAGGAGCCGATCAGATGGCCAAGTTCTCCAAGTCCCACGTGCCGCAATTCTCCGTCGAGGTGTATCAGAACGAATATCTGCCGGAGGGCGGGCGCGAGGTCAACGCGATCGTCACGGTCACCTCGACCGGCGGCGGCACCACCGGTGGCGTCCCGCTGACCGGTGCGACTCTCTCGCCCGCGCAGGTGCCCGGCCAACGGCCGAAAGCCGCCGTGGTGATCATGGTGGACTGCTCCGGTTCGATGGACTATCCGCCGACGAAGATGCGCAACGCCCGTGATGCGACGGCAGCGGCCATCGACACCCTGCGCGACGGCACCTCGTTCGCCGTGGTCGGCGGTACGCACATCGCCAAGGAGGTCTATCCGGGCAACGGCCGCCTCGCCGTGGCCGGCGCGCAGACCCGCGCCCAGGCGAAGGAGGCGCTGCGCCGGCTCAGCGCGGGCGGCGGTACGGCGATCGGCACCTGGCTGCGGCTCACCGACCGACTGCTCGGTGCCGCCGACGTGGACATCCGGCACGGCATCCTCCTCACCGACGGCCGCAACGAGCACGAGTCGCCGGAGGATCTGCGGGCCGCGCTCGACGCGTGTGCGGGCCGCTTCACCTGTGACGCCCGCGGTGTCGGAACCGACTGGGAGGTGAAAGAGGTCACAGGCATAGCCTCGGCGCTGCTCGGCACGGCCGACATCGTCGCCGACCCGGCGGGGCTCGCCGCGGACTTCACGCAGATGATGGAGAACGCGATGGGCAAGGAGGTCGCGGACGTGGCGCTGCGCCTGTGGACGCCCGTCGGGGTCGAGATCACGTTCATGAAGCAGGTCGCGCCGACGGTCGCCGAACTGACCGACCGCCGCACCGAGGCGAGCCCACGCGCCGGGGACTACCCGACCGGTTCCTGGGGTGACGAGTCCCGCGACTACCACGTGTGTGTACGGGTACCGGAGGCCGGGATCGGGCAGGAGATGCTCGCGGCCCGCGTCTCGCTGATCCTCCCCGACCCGTCGGGCGCGGCGGCCCCGCAGGTCCTCTCGCAGGGGCTGGTGCGGGCGGTGTGGACGGACGACATGGTGGCGTCCACCTCGATCAATCCGCAGGTCGCGCACTACACCGGCCAGGCGGAACTGGCACAAGTCATCCAGCAGGGGCTCGATGCGCGCAAGTCGGGAGACTTCGACGGAGCGACGGCGAAACTCGGCCGTGCGGTGCAGCTGGCATCGGCGTCCGGGAACGAGGACACTGCGAAACTGCTTTCGAAGGTGGTCGACGTCGTCGATGCGGCGACCGGTACTGTGCGACTGAAGGCGAAGGTGGCGGAGGCCGACGAGATGACCCTCGAAACGCGCTCCACCAAGACCGTCCGCGTGAAGAAATAACACGAGGGCCGCGCAGCTCAGCGACGTGGCGAAGCGACAAGAAGTGACGGCCCCCGGGGCCGGACGAGGAGAGGGGGAAGCGCCGACATGCCGACCTGCCCGAACGGACACCAGTCGGGTTCCGAGGACTGGTGCGAGGTCTGCGGCCATCGCATGGCCGGGGCCGGCGCGCCTGCGGGTGCGGTCCCCCCGCCGCCTCCACCGCCGCCCGCGCCCGGATACGGCCACCCGCAGGGCCCCGGCTCCGACGCCACCCAGCAGGCAGAGCTCTGCCCGCAGTGCCGCACCCCGCGGGAGGCGATGGCGCCGTTCTGCGAGGAGTGCCGCTGGAACTTCCTCACGAACACGGCAACGTCGTACACCCCGCTGGCCCCGCAGCACGGCGGTCCTGGCGGGCCCGGCCCCGGCCGTCCGGTGCCTGGTCTGAACCTGCCGCCCGGCTTCCAGGCACAGCAGGGGCCGCCCGCGCCGCCGCAGCAGCGCGATCCGTACGAGTACCAGAGCTCGCGGCCCTCGCAGGTGAACCGCCCGGCCGAACCGCTCACCCCCGGGCCCCCGGCGCCGGGCCCGCAGCAGTCGCCGCACCCGTTCCAGCGGCAGGGCCCGACGCCCCCGCCCTTCCAGCAGCAGGGCCCGCCTCCTGCGCCGTCCTTCCAGCAGCAGGGCCCGCCTCCTGCGCCGTCCTTCCAGCAGCAGGGCCCGCCGCCTCCGCCGTCGTTCAAGCAGCAGAGCGCGCCGTCCTCGTTCGAACAGCCCGGCCCGCCCGCGCCTCCGCAGCCGCAGGCCACGGGGGACGACTGGATGCTGCCACCGCCCTCGCAGCAGCAGGTGCCGACGCAGCAGCCGCCCCAGAGCCAGGGCCCTCACCAGGGACCGGACCAGGACCAGGCGCCTGCGGGCTGGACGGCGGTCATCGCCCCGGACCGTCAGTACTTCCTCGCGATGATGCAGCGCAGCGGCCCCGAGGCGACCGGGCTCAACCTGCCCGCGTACTCCCCGGAGCAGCGCCTGCCGCTCACCGGCAACCAGGTCACCATCGGCCGTCGCCGGCACAGCACCGGCGAGTCCCCCGACGTCGATCTGTCCGTGCCGCCGGAGGATCCGGGCGTCTCGCACCAGCACGCGGTACTGGTTCAGCAGCCCGACGGCGGCTGGGCCGTGGTCGACCAGAACTCCACCAACGGCACCACGCTGAACGGCGCCGAGGACCCGATCCAGCCCTACGTCCCCGTACCGCTCCAGGACGGCGACCAGGTGCATGTCGGGGCGTGGACGACGATCACCATCCACCGCGACTGACCGGGTTTCTCAGCCGGAGACCAGTGGCCAGGCGTACGGCCCCTCGGGGTCGTCCAGCCAGGCCCACTGCCGCCCGTCCCGGACGGTGATACCGAACCTCTCCCTCTCGGGACGCTTCTCGCGCTGCCAGAGGGAGAGGGCCTCACGCGGGTCGAGGGTGGTGCCGGTCAGCGCCAGCAGGAACCGGAACAACTCGTTCTCGGCCACCCGCCTCGGCACTCCGCCGGTGTGCGGGTGGCGCACCGGCGGCGGCACCACCCCGCGCAGGGGCACGAAGTACGCGGGTGTGTGCAGGAACCGCCCCTCGGCATACGGGCCGTGCGGTGACGGGCGTACCCGCAGCAGGATCAGACCGGTCGCGAACGGTGCCAGGATCCGCGCCCGAGGCCTGCACTGCGCCAGCCAGGCCTCCGGTACGGACGGCAGGGTGCAGGTCACGATGATCCGGTCGTACGGGCCCCGCTCGGGGCAGCCCCGCGCCCCGTCCCCGGTGATCACCGCCGGGTGATAGCCCGCCGCCGACAGATGGTTGCGGGCCGACTCCGTGATCTCCGGGTCCAGGTCCATCGTGGTCACCGCGTCGTCGCCGAGGCGGTGGGCGAGCAGCGCGGCGTTGTAGCCGGTGCCCGCGCCGATCTCCAGAACGGTGTGGCCGTCCCGTATGTCCAGCTCTTCCAGCATCCGGGCCATCAGCGACGGCTGGCTGCTCGACGAGACGAGTTCGCCGTCCCTGATCCGGGTGGCCAGCGCCCCGTCGGCGTACGCGCCGTGCAGCCACTGGGCCTGCCGGGCCGGGTCGGGGTCCTCGCACCAGAGCCGTTCGGGCCCGCTGGTCCCGGTCACGTAGTAGTACGGCACGAACAGATGGCGGGGCACCGTCTCGAACGCGGCACGCCAGGCGGGGTCCTCCAGCGTCCCGCCCTCGGCGATCCCCCGCACCATCGCCCACCGGGCCTCGGCGCCGGCCTTCGCGAACTGATCCAGATGTGGGCCCATACCTCCACTCTCCCGCTCGCGCCCCCCGGAAGCGACGAGGTGGACGGCGGGCCGGACCTCGGGGATGCGGTTCCCTGTGCGCTCGCCCGGTGAATGGGTGCGCCGACGGCCTGTGCGGTCGTGTCGAGCGAGGGTGCGGCGACGTTCGCCGGCGGGTCGCTTTCCCGGGAGTACCGGCACAGGTGGGTGCCCGGGGGACTAACGACCTCACCCACGATTGGCAGTGGGAGAAGGAGCGGTGCCTGGGGCCTTCGAATCCAAGGCGGAGGAGGGAGCGATGGCGGAGCCATCGCGACTGACGACAACGCGGGAGGCGGAGGCCCCAGGCGCTGCGACGCCGCTGCCAATCGTGGGTGAGGTCGTAACGTCCGGGTCTGCCGGGTCCGGGTCCTAGGACCCGGGTCCTCGGCCGGTGCGTCTGCGACCATGGACGGGTGACAGAGAACCCGCACGACACGCTTCAGGAGCAGACCTTCTACGAGCAGGTCGGCGGCGAGGCGACCTTCCGGCGCCTGGTCCACCGCTTCTACCAAGGGGTAGCCGAGGACCCGCTGCTACGGCCGATGTATCCGGAGGAGGACCTGGGGCCGGCCGAGGAGCGGTTCGCCCTGTTCCTGATCCAGTACTGGGGTGGCCCCCGGACGTACAGCGAGCAGCGCGGTCACCCCCGGCTGCGGATGCGGCACGTCCCGTTCCGGGTGGACCGGGCCGCGCACGATGCCTGGCTGGGCCGGATGCGGGCGGCTCTCGACGAACTCGGGCTGTCTCCCGAGCACGAGCGGCAGCTGTGGGACTACCTCACGTACGCCGCCGCCTCGATGGTGAACACCGAGGGCTGACGGCACAGCACCGTCCCTCTCCCCCCACAAACACGCATGCACTGTGCGGAATGCGGTGCTCCGCTGCCGGATAACGGTCACGATCCCATCAAGGTGTGTGCGTAAGCGGTTTCCAGCAGTGGGTGTGCTCTGACAGCATCCTGGGATGCGTCGGGGGGCGTGCGGGGCAACAGTGTCGAGGGGGCCATGTGACGGGGTTCGTCTTTCTGCGGGTGAGGGCACACCGGCTCCTTCTCGCCGCAGCCGTCCTGGCCGTCCTGCTCACCACATCGGTACTGGCCGCGCTCACCGCCTTCTCCGGCTCCATCGGCGACGCGGCCATGCGCCACACGCTCACCCACCGCTCCGCCGCGTCCGCGTCGCTCGTCATCTCCGCGCAGGTGGGACGCGAGCAGCGGGAAGCGGCCGACGCGACCGCGCGCAAGACCGCCCGTGAGACGTTCGACGGCCTGCCGGTGACCGTACGGAAGCTGGAGGCCTCGGGGCCGTACGCGCTGCCGCGCAGCCTGCAGCCTCCGGCGGCCCGGAACGGCTACCCCGATCTCACCCGGTTCGCCTCGCTCGACCCCAGCCGCGTCCGTCTCACCGCGGGCCGCATGCCCAGTGCCGGAAGCGGGAAGATTGGCGGCCCCGTCGAGGTGGCCCTGCCCTCCGCCGCCGCCGATGTGCTGAAGCTGAAGCCCGGCGCGCGACTCACGCTCACCAGTCGGCTCGACGACGGCACCAAGCAGCCGGTCCTGATCACCGGCCTCTACAAAGCGGCCGACCAGGCCGACCCGTACTGGCAGTTGGACGAACTCGCCGGGCGCGGCGTCCGCAAGGTCGTCTTCACCACGTACGGTCCACTGCTCACCGATCCCGCCGTGCTCGCCTCCGGACGGCTCAGCCCCGGCGAGATGTCGTGGCTGGCCTCAGCCGACTTCCGGACCGTCACCACGGACCGCATCCACGCGCTGCACACCGCCGCGACCAAAAGCCCGAAGGCGCTCCTCGCCTCCCCGGATTTCAAAACCGGGGCCACCGTGCAGACCTCACTGCCCACCGTTCTCGAGCAGATCGACCGGGCGCTGCTGGTCTCCCGCTCGACCCTGATGATCGTCGGCGTGCAGCTGGTGCTGCTCGCCGGTTACGCGCTGCTGCTCGTGGCCCGGCTGCTGAGCAGTGAGCGCGGCGGGGAGACGGAACTGCTGCGGGCCCGCGGTGGTTCGCGCGGGCGGATCACCTCGCTCGCCGCGATCGAGGCGCTCCTGCTCGCGCTGCCGGCCGCCGTCATCGCCCCGCTGCTGGCCGGGCCACTGACCCGGCTCCTCGCGGACCGCAGTGAGCTGACCCGGATCGGGCTGCGGCTCGACGAGGGCGCGACCGGCACCGTGTGGCTGGTGGCCGCCGCCGTCGCGCTGGCCTGTGCGCTGGCCGTCGTCGCGCCCGCGCTGGCCGCCAGCGCGGGGGTGCGCAGCCGCAGCCGGGCCGCCGCGCTGCCCGGACCGGTGCGCGCGGGCGCCGACATCGGGCTGCTGCTGATCGCGGCGGTGGCCTACTGGCAGCTCGACCGGCAGACCGGCAGCGGTGCGCTCAGCGGTGACCGGAAGGGCGGTCTCGGCATCGATCCGCTGCTCGTCGCCGCGCCCGCGCTGCTGCTGCTCGCGGGCACCGTACTGACGCTGCGGCTGCTGCCGCCCGCGGCCAGGCTGGCGGAACGTCGTGCGGCGGGCGGCCGGGGGCTGCCCACCGCGCTGGCCGGCTGGCAGTTCAGCCGCCGTCCGCTGCGCGGCGCCGGACCGGTGCTGCTGCTGGTCCTTTCCGCCGCGATGGGCATGCTGGCGATCGGGCAGAGCGCGTCCTGGGACCGTTCGCAGGGCGACCAGGCCGACTTCAGGGCCGGTGCGTCGGTACGCGTGGTGGGCAAGGTCTCCAGCGATCCGGCGAAGGCGGGCGCGTACGCAGAGCTGCCGGGGGTACGGGATGCGGCGCCCGCTTTCCGCACGACGGTGGACCTGTCCGGTGACCGCGCAGCCGACGTGATCGCCCTGGACACCGCGCACGCCGACGAGCGGATGCTGATGCGCGGCGATCTCGCCGGCGGGTCTGCGGACGGGCTGTTCGGCTCGATCACACCGCCGAAGAGCGCGCGGGCCGGGCTGCTGCTGCCGAAGGGCAGCACGGAGATCCGGTTCGACCTGCAGATCACCGTGGCCTCGGCGCCGCACCGGGCGTCGCCGTCCGGCATGACCCCGCAGGTCACCTTGGAGCTGGAGGACCGGTACGGCCTTCCGTACCGGGTTCTCGTCGGAGCCGTACCGGCCGACGGCAGGGCGCATCCCATGTCGCTCGCGGTGGCGGCCGCCAGTGAGCTGGCCGTGACCGGGTTCGAGCTGACCGGCAGCCAGCCCGTCGACCGGGGCGAGACGCACCGGTTCGCCGTGAGCCGGCTGCGGACCGTGACCACGGACGGCACCGAGCAGCCGGTCCCCGTCCCCGCCGGATTCGGCTGGCAGGGCACCCTGACCACCAGCCTCCTCAACCAGACAACGGAGCCCGGCCCCATCCACGCGGCCGCGTCCGACCAGGCCCCGCTGACGGCCGGATACGCCACCGGGTTTGTTCCGGCTGAGGAGCTGGCGTACGGGGGGGAGTCGACCATCAACGTGCGGGTCGTCGCGGCCCGCGCCAAGGCCCCGGCAGTCCGCGCAATCGCCAACGACACCTATCTGAAGGCGTCCGGGGCGAAGGTGGGCCAGGACGTCGATGTCACGCTGGTCGGCGAAACGGTCCGGGTGAAGATCGTGCGGTCGGTCCGTCAGCTGCCCACCACCGGGCCCGGTGCCGCCACCACCGCCGCTGCCGCCGAGGCGTCCCGGCTCCGGGACGGCGGCGCGCTGCTGCTCGACCTCAAGGGCCTCGGCCAGGTCCTCGCGGACCGCCCGAACGCCGTCCTCACCGCCACCGAATGGTGGCTGAGCACCGACCCCGGCCAGGCCGGGAAGGTCGCCGCCGCGCTCCGTGAACAGCCCGACACCGACCCGGCGCAGGTCCTGGTCCGCGACGAGGTGGCCCGGGATCTGCTGGGCGACCCGCTGGGCGCAGGGCCGCAGTCCGCGCTGCTCGCGGTGGCCGTCGTCGCCGCCGCGCTGGCAGCGGTCGGCTTCGCGGTGAGCGCCGTCGGGTCGCAGCGCGAACGGTCCGCCGAATTCGCCGTGCTGCGCGCGCTGGGTGCGCCGCGCCGCGGGCTGGCCCGGATGGTCGCCGCCGAGCAGGGCGTGCTGATCGCCATCGCGCTGCTGGTCGGGTTCGCGCTCGGGGCCGTACTGACCAGGGCCGTCGTGCCACTCATCGTGCTGACCGGGCAGGCCGCCCAGCCGGTACCGCCCGTGCTGGTGCAGCTGCCGGCCGGGCAGGTCATCGCGCTGCTGGCGGGCGTCGCCACGCTGCCGCTGCTGATCGTGGCAGCGCTCGCCCTGCGCCGCGCCGACCCGGCGATTTCGCTGCGCCACCAGGGGGACAACTGACATGAGTCCGCGTTCCGACAGCGGTCGTTCCGCAGCCATCGCCCGGGCCGGCGCCTGTGCCCCGTGGGTCCGCACCCGGCTGCGTACCGCGCCTGGGGCCGCCTGCGCGCTCGGGTTGCTGGTGCTGCTCACCGCGTTCCTCGCCGCCGCGTTCCCGCGGGCCGTCGACGCGTACGAGACCAAAGGGCTGCGCCACGACCTGACCGTCGAGGAGCCCACGCGCAGCGTGTTGGAGCTGAACGCTCCGCCACCGGCCCTGGGGGTAAAGGAGGCGGAGCGCGAGGCCGCAGTGCGCGGGGCAGCGCTGGGCGCGGTCCACCGCAAGGTCCTCGCCGGGCTGCCCGAACCGGTGCGCGCCGACGCCTCCCAGTCCTCGTACGGCATCCACACGACGGAGACGATCCTCGCCGGGGAGAAATGGCTGCCTCGGCCCAACGGCCTCGACCCCGAACTGACGTACGCGACCCCGTCGGCCCTGCCGGCCCACGCCACGCTGCGCGACGGCGCCTGGCCCACCGTCCACGGCGAGGTCACCACGGCCTCCACGGAGGTCGAGGCCGCAGTCACCGAAGCGACCGCGAAGGCCCTGCGGATCAAGGTGGGGTCGACGATCGCCGTACCGACCCTGGGCGATCGGCCGCTGACCGTACGGATCACCGGCATCATCGCCCCGAAGCTTCCGGAGGCCGCCTACTGGTCGTACGAGCCCCTGCTGCGCACCCCGGCACTGGCCGCGAAGCCCACCAAGACCGACCCTCTTTACTACTGGATGGCGGCCCTGCTGCTGCCGCCGGACGCGGCGCCCGCGCTGCTCGCCACGACCGGTGTGCCCGAGCCGTACTGGCGGATCGCCCCGGACGCCGACCGGCTCACCGCGCTCGACGTGGACCGGCTGTGTTCCCGGGTGGCTTCTCTGGAGAACGGCCCCGAGCTGCTGAAGCTGCGCGCGCTGGCCGGTCCGGCGGCGACACTGACGACCGATCTGGACAAGGTCCTCACCGAGTACGACGCGATGCGTTCCGCGATCAGCCCGGTCGTCACGGTCGCCGCCGTCGGGATCGGTGCCGTCGCCGTCGTCGTCCTGCTGATGACGGGCGGACTGCTCGCTACGCGCCGCCACAGCGAACTGGCTCTGCTGCGCTCACGAGGCGGATCGCTGCGCGGCATCGGCGGGCGGCTGCTCGCCGAGACCGCGGTGACGACGGTGCCCGCGGCGGCGCTCGGTCTGCTGCTCGCCGTTGCCACCGTCGGCGAGGCCCGGCTGTGGCCCGCCGTCATCGGGGCCGCAGCCGTCGCCGTCCTGGTCTGTGCTGCCCTGCCGCTGAGTACGACGCTCAGTCACCGCAGACCGCTGCTGCACGGCGCCCGCGACGACATGATGACCGCCCGTCCGTCGCGGCGGCGCACGGTCGCCGAACTCACCCTGCTGGTGCTGGCCGTCGGCGCGGTTGTCGCCTTGCGCCGCCGGGGTACCGCCGCGGACGGTGGTACGGACTTCCTGGTCAGCGCCGCTCCGGTGCTGGTCGGACTGATCGCGGCGCTGGTCCTCGCCCGCCTGTACCCGCTGCCGCTACGGCTCGCCTCCCGCTCCGTCGCACGGCTGCGGGGCGCGGTCGGCTTCCTCTCACTGGCCCGTGCCGGGCGCGCGTCGGCGAGCGGCACACCGGCGCTGCTGGCGCTGCTGGTCGCGCTGACGACGGCGGCGTTCGGCGGCTCGGTGCTGGCGGGGGTCGCCGGCGCCCGGGACGAGGCGGCGGTGCTGGCCACCGGTGCGGACGCCCGGATCAGCGGCGAGGGCGATGAGATACCGCTGCCGGACCAGCTGGTCCGGGACGTGCGGAAGGCCCGAGGCGTACGGGAAGTGACGCCGGTCCAGATCGAGTACAGCGTTGCGCTGCCGTCCAGCATTCTCGGCAAGGACGCGAAGACCGCGCTGATCGGCGTCGATCCGGGAACGTACGCCAGGCTGGCCCGCGCGACCGGTCTCGGACCGTTCCCCGCGGACCGGCTGAAGGCCACCGGAGCGGCGCCCGGGAAGGGCACGCCGCCGTCGGAGGACCGGGTGCTGCCCGTCCTGGCCTCGCCGGCCGTGGCCGAGCAGCTCGGCGAACGGCCCCGCGACATCAAGTCGCTGGCCGGGAACTTCAAGGTGCGGGTCGTCGGAACGGTGCCGCGTACGCCCGCCGTCGACAACGGCGACTTCCTGATCGTCGACGCCGCGTCCCTCACCCAGCGGCAGACCACCACCCTGCTGGTCACCGGCGACTCCCTGGACGCGAAGGCGCTGCGCGCGGCCGCGCACCGGGCGGGCTCGACGTACTTCGCAGTGCTGCGGTCCGAGGAGCGCGCGGCGTTCGTCGACACCCCCATGCAGTCGGGTGCCGAGCGGATCTACGCGGCGGCGATCGCGGCCGGCGCGGGCTACGCACTGCTCGCCGTACTGCTGTCGCTGCTGCAGAGCGCACCGGAACGCAGCGCGCTGCTGGCCCGGCTGCGGACCATGGGCCTCACCCGCCGGCAGGGCCGACGGCTCCTCGGCCTGGAGGCGATGCCGCAGGCACTGCTGGCCGCCGTCGGCGGACTCCTCGTCGGCTGGGCGACGATCGCCCTGCTGGCACCCGGCGTCGACCTCGTCCAGCTGGCGCTGTCCAGCGGGCCCGGATCCGACGTTCTCGACACCGCTCCGCTGCGGGCCGACCCGCGGTCGCTGGCGCTCCCGGCGCTCGGAGTGGTCGCACTCGCCGCCGCCGTGGCAGCCGTGCAGGCCTGGTGGGCCGGGCGCCGTGGATCGATCACCGAACTCAGGGCAGGAGACACCCGATGACGTCGTCGACGACCGAGACCACGCTGGCGGAGCTCGAACAGCGGGCCGCCGCACGCCGCGACCGGCCCTCGTACGGGCACGACGCACTGATCGCCTGCGATCGGCTGGTCCGCATCTTCACCGCGGACGGAGTGGAGGTGCAGGCCCTCCAGGGCCTCGATCTGCTGGTCACCGAGGGCGAGTTGATGGCGCTCGTCGGGGCATCCGGCAGCGGCAAGTCGACCCTGATGAACATTCTGGCGGGCCTCGACGTGCCGACGGCCGGGTCGGCGAAGGTCGCGGGCTGCGATCTGCTGTCGATGGGCCAGAAGGAACGGCTCCGCTACCGCCGGGACGTCGTCGGGTTCGTCTGGCAGCAGACCGCCCGCAATCTGCTCCCCTACCTCACCGCCATCCAGAACGTCACGCTGCCCATGCAGCTGCGCGGCCGCGGCCGCAACCGCGAACGCGCCGCGCGCGCCGAGTCGCTGCTGCAGATGCTGGACGTCGCGGACTGCCGCGACCGGCGGCCCCCGCAGATGTCCGGCGGCCAGCAGCAGCGGGTGGCGATCGCGGTCGCGCTCGCCAACAACCCCTCGGTGCTGCTCGCCGACGAACCGACCGGCGAGCTGGACTCGGCGACGGGCGAGCAGGTGTTCGCCGCGTTCCGCCGGGCCAACGAGGAGCTGGGGACGACCATCGTGATCGTCACCCACGACCAGGCGGTGGCGAGCGAGGTCCGTCGTACGGTCGCCATCCGGGACGGCCGTACGTCCTCCGAGGTACTGCGCCGCACCGAGGTCGACGCGGCGACGGGCCTGGAGTCCCAGGTGGCACGCGAGTACGCGATGCTCGACCGCGCGGGCCGGCTGCAACTGCCCGCCGACTACACGGAGACGCTCGGGATGGAGCACCGGGTGATGCTTGAGCTGGAGCGCGACCACATCGGGGTCTGGCCGGACGACCAGCCGCGCCCGTGACGGGTGTTGGTGATGCTAGCCCCAGGTCGCTTAGGCCGGGTGGCCCGATGTTCTCGCGCCGCGTACGCCCCTAGCGTCTTACGGGAGCAATCCACCTGATCCCGAGGAGCACCATGCGCGTCGCCAAGCTGGCCGCCGCCGGCCTGGGCCTGACCTGTCTACTGACAGGCTGCGTGTCCGCGTCGGCCACCCCCGCCGCCCCCGCCACCCCCTCCCACCAGCGGCTCGTCTGGGGGCCCTGCTCGCCGCAGCAGCAGGAACTGAAGGAGGCGGGCGCGCAGTGCGCGAAGGTGACCGTCCCGCTCGACTACTCCGACCCCCGGGGCCGGACCATCCGGATCGCCGTCTCACGAATCAAGGCCACCGCGAAGCACGGGCAGCGACGGGGCGTCCTGCTGTCCAACCCGGGCGGTCCGGGCGGCACCGGACTCGCAAGCACCCTGCTTCTGCGGCCCGCCTTGAAGGATGCGGCCGACCGCTACGACCTGATCGGCTTCGATCCCCGTTTCCTCGGCGAGTCCACCCCCATCGCCTGCGACCCCGCCGCCCCGACGCCCGCGCCCGGCCCGACCACGACCCGCCGCGAGGACTTCGAGCAGTCGGTACGGTCCGCCCGCGACACCGCACGCCGCTGCCAGGAGCACGGGGACAACGCACAGCTCCTCCCCCACGCCACGACCCGGAACGTCGCCCGCGACATGGACGCGATCCGCGCGGCGCTGGGTGAGCGCAGACTGTCGTACTACGGCGTCTCGTACGGCGCCGATCTGGGCGCCGTCTACACCCAGATGTTCCCGCGCCGCACCGACCGCGTCGTCATCGACTCCTCCACCGACCCGTCGGACACCCAGTACGAACTCTTCCAGCGGGCGGGCAGACCGCTCGAAGAGGCGCTGGACGCCTGGGCCGGCTGGACCGCGCGGCAGGACGGCACCTACCGGCTCGGCAGCACACCGGCCGAAGTCCGGGCGAGCGTCCAGCGGTTGCTCGACGGGGCCGAGCGGCGCCCGGTCACCGTCTCCGGCGTCCGGCTCGACGCGCCGTTGCTGCGGCTGGTGCTGAGGCAGCTCATCCAGCACGAGGAGTACGACCCGGCGCTCGCCGCTACGGTGCGCGACCTGGCCGATGCCGCCGCGGGCAGGCCGGTCGAGCCCGGCCCGGAGCTCGCCGCCATGCTCCAAATGCTCGCGTCGCCCGAGATGGCGGACAGCATGCTGGGCGGAACCCTCTTCATGTGCGGCGACCGCGGCTGGCCGGCCGGCGGCTGGCCGGGGAACCCGGAGACGTACTGGCGGAACATGGAACGCAGCCGCGCCGCCCAGCCCGTCTTCGGCCCGCTCGTCAACAGCATGATTGCCCCGTGCGCGTTCTGGACGAGCACGTCCCGCGAGCCCGCCACGGTGATCGGCAACGACGTACCCGTGCTGATGCTCCAGGCCCGGCGCGACAACAACGTCCCGTACGAAGGGGCCTTGGCCCTGCACCACCGCCTGACCGGCTCCCGGCTGGTGACGGCGGACATCCGCTCGCACGGGGTGTACGGGCGCGGATTCGACGGCCTCACCCCCGTTCCCTGCGCCGACCGGGCCGTCAACGACTATCTGCGCGGCGGCCCCCTGCCCGCGGCCGACCTGAGCTGCCCCGGCACCGGGGAGGACCGTTGATCAGCCGACGTACGGGCCTGGCGGCCACGGCCCTGCTCACCGGAGCGTCCGGCACCGCGGCAACGGCCACCGCACCCCGCCACGCCCCCGGGCTCTGCAGCCGCCTCCAGAGCGATGTGGACACGATCCTGGCCACCGGGGGTGACGGACCCTCCTAGGGCGTGTCATCGGCCCGCCGGTGCTCAGCCCGCGCCCACCGTCACCGCGAGCGTGCCGAGTCCGCTGCCCGGGCCGCGCAGCGCAATCGAGCCGAACGGGGTACGCAGCCGCAGCCAGGTCCCGGCCGCGAGCAGGGCGACCGGGAAGTCCGGCGCCGGGCGGAGGAATCCGAGGGACTGGGCGGCATGGACGGCCCGCAGCGGAAGCGGGGTATCGCCGACCGTGCGCGACCAGATCTCGCGGCCGATCAGGTCCCGCTCCGCCCGGGTTCGGCGGTCCTCGGGCAGCGCCTCGTCGCGGGAGCGGAACTCCGCCACCGCGGCGGTGAGCGCCGTGCGCAGGGAGACCGGGTCGGGCAGGCCCGGACGTTCGTGCCAGCCGCTGCGGGGCGGGAGGACGCCCGTCCACGGCGGCCCGGTGACGGGCGTGGGCAGGGCGCCCGAACCGGCCGCCGTGCCCTCGGCATCGAGGGATTCGAGGAGTTCACCGGCAGACACTGTGACGTCGAAGTCATGCGGGCCGTCCAGCCGCGCCGTCCGGATCGCGAGGACCTCGAACGACGGCGGCCTGCCGAAGACGGCCAGCGCGCTGCCGCCCGCCTGCATCCGCACTGCGGCGGCCCGGTCGTAGTGGAGCAGCCGGCCGAGGAAGGCCGCGAGATCCGCGGCCTCCCTCGCGTCGGCGAACTCCAGCGACCGCACAGGCACCGTCATACGGCGGCGGGCTCCTCGGCCAGGTACTGCTGGAGGAAGAGCTTCTCCTCAGCGGAGATCCGCCGGGGTCGCTCCTCGGCCAGGTCGTACGGCACGACGACGGTCGAGGCCCGTACATACACCTGGTCCGGGTCCTTGATCTCGTACGAGATCGTGAGGGACGCGGCACCTATTTTCGTGACCCAGGACTCGACGGTCACCGGCGCGTGCCGGTGGACCAGCGGGCGCACGTAGTCGATCTCGTGCCGGGCCACGACGGACCCGCCGGCGAAGGACGGCGAGCCGTCCCCCGGCGCCAGCCGGAACATGAAGTCGATGCGCGCCTCCTCCAGGTAGCGGAGGAAGACCACGTTGTTGACGTGGCCGAAGGCATCCATGTCCGACCAGCGCAGCGGGCAGTTGTAGATGTGACGAGCCAAGACGATCAGCCTCGCGTGAGCTTCTTGTACGTGGCGCGGTGCGGGCGGGCCGCATCGGCGCCGAGGCGGTCGACCTTGTTCTTCTCGTACGACTCGAAGTTGCCCTCGAACCAGTACCACTTGGAGTCGCCCTCGTACGCCAGGATGTGCGTGGCGACGCGGTCCAGGAACCAGCGGTCGTGGGAGATGACCACGGCCGCACCCGGGAACTCCAGGAGAGCGTTCTCGAGCGAGGACAGCGTCTCGACGTCGAGGTCGTTGGTGGGCTCGTCGAGGAGCAGCAGGTTGCCGCCCTCCTTGAGCGTCAGCGCCAGGTTGAGACGGTTGCGCTCACCACCGGAGAGCACACCGGCCGGCTTCTGCTGGTCCGGGCCCTTGAAGCCGAAGGCGGAGACGTACGCCCGCGACGGCATCTCGACCTGGCCGACGTTGATGTAGTCGAGCTCGTCCGACACGACCGCCCAGAGGGTCTTCTTGGGGTCGATGTTGGCGCGGCTCTGGTCGACGTAGGAGATCTTGACGGTCTCGCCGACCTTGATGCCGCCGGAGTCCGGCGTCTCCAGGCCCTGGAGCATCTTGAACAGCGTGGTCTTGCCCGCGCCGTTCGGACCGATGACGCCGACGATGCCGTTGCGCGGCAGCGTGAACGACAGGTCGTCGATGAGGACCTTGTCGCCGAAGGCCTTCGAGAGGTTCTCGACCTCGACGACGATGGAACCGAGCCGCGGGCCCGGCGGAATCTGGATCTCCTCGAAGTCCAGTTTCCGCATCTTGTCCGCCTCGGCCGCCATCTCCTCGTACCGGGCGAGACGCGCCTTGGACTTGGTCTGCCGGCCCTTGGCGTTGGAGCGGACCCACTCCAGCTCTTCCTTGAGCCGCTTGGCGCGCTTCTCGTCCTTACGGCCCTCGACCTTGAGGCGGGTGGCCTTCTTGTCGAGGTACGTGGAGTAGTTGCCCTCGTACGGGTGCGCGCGGCCGCGGTCCAGCTCGAGGATCCACTCGGCGACGTTGTTCAGGAAGTACCGGTCGTGCGTCACGGCGACGACGGCGCCCGCGTACTTCGAGAGGTGCTGCTCCAGCCAGTTCACCGACTCGGCGTCGAGGTGGTTGGTGGGCTCGTCGAGGAGGAGCAGGTCCGGGGCCTCGATCAGCAGCTTGCAGAGCGCGACGCGGCGCTTCTCGCCACCGGAGAGGTTGACGACCGGCCAGTCGCCGGGCGGGCAGCCCAGGGCGTCCATGGCCTGCTCCAGCTGGGCGTCCAGGTCCCACGCGTTCGCGTGGTCCAGGTCCTCCTGGAGCTTGCCCATCTCCTCCATCAGCGCGTCCGAGTAGTCCGTCGCCATGAGCTCGGCGACCTCGTTGAAGCGCGTGAGCTTCCCCATGATCTCGGCGGCGCCGTCCTGGACGTTCTCCAGCACGGTCTTCGACTCGTCGAGCAGCGGCTCCTGCATGAGGATGCCGACACTGAACCCGGGCGACAGGAACGCGTCACCGTTGGACGGCTGTTCCAGGCCCGCCATGATCTTCAGCACCGTGGACTTACCGGCACCGTTGGGGCCCACGACACCGATCTTCGCGCCGGGCAGGAAGTTCAGGGTGACGTCATCGAGGATCACCTTGTCGCCGTGCGCTTTGCGCGTCTTGCGCATGGTGTAGATGTACTCAGCCAAGAGAAACCGTCCGGCTATCGATGTGTGGGCAGATACACCCCATCTTGCCTGACGTCCATCCCAGGACGGAAACCCGTCCGGCCGACGGTACGCCCCATGGGTGCCTTCCGGTACGCGGCAGCCCCGATACGCGTGGGCGTACCGGGGCTGCCATCAGCGCATCGTGACGGTGTGGACTCGATGCGTCACTCTTTGTCTACTCCGCGGTGGTCTGCGTCTTCCGCTTCCGGAGGAGGAAGACCGCGCCGCCGCCGACGACGACCAGGGCGATGGCGATGCCCGCGATCACCGGAGTGGCACTCGAGCTGCCGGTCTCGGCGAGGTCGCCCCCGGTACCGGCCGAGCTGCCGCCGGCCGTGGCCGGGGCGGGCTGGGCGAGGGTCTGGGTGTCGGTGCCGCCGGTGGAGCTGCCGCTGGTCTTGCAGTCCAGGACGCCCTTGAACGTCTGGGTGAACCCGCCGGGGCCGGTGATCGTGAAGTCATACGCCTGGTCCTCGGCGACCGGGACGGTCACCGTCTCGGACGCGCCGGCCTCGACGGTGTGCTTGATGCCGGCCAGCTCGAAGGTGAACGCCTCGTCGCCCTCGTTGCTCGCGGTGACGTCCACGCCGCCCTTGGCGCAGTTCTTCTTCGCGGTGACCGCGGGGATCGCGCCCTTCTTGGCCCAGGTCGCGGTGGCGGTCGCGGAGACCGTGGACTCGCTGGAGCCGGCCAGGATCTGCGTCTGGCTCTTGGTCACTCCGGCGAAGGCCCGGCCGACCGGCACCGAGGTGGTGGCCTGGACGGTCAGCGAGGCGGTGCCGTCGGCGGCGCCCGCCGGGACGTCGAAGTAGAGCTCGGCGCCGTTGGCGGCGGCGGTGACGGGCTTGCCGGTCTTGTCGGTGACCTTGACGCCGCTGGCGGAGTCGGCGGGCGGGGTCACCGAGACCTGGCCGGCGTTGGTGCGGACGGTGACCGGCCCGAGCCGCTCACCGGACCGGCCGGAGACCGCGACCGGGTCCAGGGCGAGGGACGCCTTGGGCTCGGCGACGTCCTCGGCGTGCTCCTCCAGCCAGTCGGCGAGCTTCTCGGCCTGCTTGTCGGCAGCTTCGACATCGGCGTCGTCCGAGTAACGCCAGATGGCGACCTGGGTGCCCGCCGCCGCGGTCCGCTCGGTGAGCGGCCCGGTGCCGGCCTGCTCGGCGAGCGCCGCGAGGTCGTCGATCTGCGGGTAGGAGTGCTCCAGGATCCAGCGGATCCGGCCCGCGTTCTTGTTGGCGCCGAGCGACGTCTGGTTCCAGGGGGTCTCCAGGTACTTCGCCTGGTCCTGGGTGGGGTTATGGATGTCGATGCAGTACGTCTTGAGCTTGCCGCCGCCGTCGACGGTCATCTCGAAGAGCCCGGCGGGCAGTTCCTGCTTCTTCCCGTTCGTGGTGAGCACGGCCCGGTCGTAGGTCTTCAACCCGTCCAGGACCGCGCTGGCACCGCCCTGGTGCTGCGGCGCCTCGTCGGCGGTCGCAGTGCCCGCGCCGACGAGGGCCCCGGCTATGACGAGTCCGGATGCCACCACTGATGCGGCCAGCCGGGCAATGCCCCGGCCCCGTGGCGGATTCGCCCCCGCATTGGACGATGAAAAGGTCGCTGAAGAAGCAGAAAACACAGATGTCCCCTCCGGGCGGGGCCCTCCGCGCCTGATGCGCGTGTGGGGATTGCCCCGCCAGTCGACTCAAGTACCCGTGAGTACTGGGGAATCCTAAGGAAGCGACGAAGCACAGTCCCCCGTCATACCGTCGTACAACCATTCCGAATCGGAATCGTTATCGCCGGAACTGTTTACCGCCCGCTGTCACCCCCTCCCCCCATCTCCGGGCGGCGTCACGGTGCCGACGCCAGCTCGGGGATGGGCTCCTGACGCATCATCATCCCCACCGGTGTCTGCGCCGGTGTCCCCGCCGTCTCCCCCGCTGCGACTGACGCTCGCCGTCGCCCCCGCTCGGCGGCCTCTCCCCTTCCCCGCACATCTCCCGCCCCGTCCGGCCCGTCCCTCCTGCCTGGCCGTGCCGTCAGCGTCGGGTCACCCCGCAGCACCCGCCGGAACGCCGACGTCCCCCGTGTCAGATCGTGTCCGACCGCCACCGCCTCGATGTCCACGAACGTCCTGCGCTGTCCGTCCCGTTCCTCCTCGCGCACCTTCAACCGACCGTGCACGAGCAGCGGTTCTCCGACGGAGACCGAACCCGCGAGATTCGCCGCCAGTGTGCGCCACGCCCACACGGTGTAGAAGCTGGTGTGCCCGTCCGTCCAGAGCTGTTTCTCCCGGTCCCATCGGCGGGCCGTCACGGCGAACCGGAATCGCGCCATTCCCCCGGTCGCGGTCTCCCGGAATTCCACCCCGGTCGCCGCATTGCCCACCAGCGTCACCACGGTCTCGTTCATGCCTCCGCCTCCCCTTCGGCTCCGTGACCGCTGCCGCGCGGTCACTGATCTCATGCTGAAGGGGAGGCGGGGATCCTGCTGAGGACTGTGTACTACCGACCGGTTGTGGAAAACTCCGTCACCGTCACGTACCGCTCGCGCACCTCCCGGTACCGCACCAGTTCGGCCGCCACCGGATCGAGCACCCTCGCCCGGCCGACGGCCGCCGCCGCCTCGCGCAGGCACCGCTCGGCCTCCTGCCCGTACCGCCGGGCGGGCCCCCGGGCTGCCGCCGCACACGACCACTCGACCAGTGGCCCGCCGATCACGCCAGCCAGCATCACCAGCGCGGGCGTGAGGAGTCCCGGTTCGATCACGCCGATGATCTGGCCGACCAGCCAGAGCCCGCCGAAGATCTGCAGCAGCGTCATGGACGCCTGCGCCAACACGGCGGCGGGCCACCACGCGGGCCTCGGCGGCTTGCCTCCCACCCGCCCGCTGTGCGCCACACCCGATGCACCGGCCACACCGGCGGCCACCACGCCCCCACCACCGACTGCGGCCGCGGTACCACGCCCCGCGTCGTCGCCCGCGCCCCTGGCCCGCCCGTGCCCCACCGTTCCGGCCTTCCCGGCCAGCTCGTCCAGCGCCTCCGGCAGCCCCGTCGCCCCCTGCACCGCGGCCTCACGGACCGCCTGCGCCCAGGGACCCGGCAGCCCGTCCGCGGCGGCGTCCGCCACCGTCCGTACCGCCTGCTCGACGCGTTGCCGGGCGGTGAGCTGTTCCTCCGGCGGCGCGGGCGTGGCCGCCGCCCGGTCCGGACTTCCCGGCCGCCGGGTGGACTCGTACCACCGCCACAGCCGCAGCCACGGCGTCCCGCAGGCGCGCCCGGCGTTCCTGCGCCACGCACGTTCGGCGGCCTGACCGGCCGCGGCCGCACCCACCGCCTCCCCCAGCCGGTCGGCGAACTCCTCGCGGGCCCGTTCCCCGAGTCCCGGCCGCCCCTCGGCGACGTACACCGGCCGCAGCTTCGCCGCCGCGGCGTCCACATCGGCCGAGAGCCGGCGCGCCGCAGCTGTGCGCTCCTGCACGAACCGGCCGAGCAGCTCACGCAGTTCACCGACACCTTCGCCGGTGAGCGCGGACAGCGGCAGGACGGTGGCGCCCGGTTCGCCGTGTTCGCCGAGCGCCATGCCGTCCTCGTCGAGGAGCCTGCGCAGATCGTCGAGGACCTGGTCGGCGGCGTCACCGGGCAGCCGGTCCACCTGGTTGAGGACGACGAACGTGACCTCCGCGTGGCCGGCCAGCGGTCGCAGATAGCACTCGTGCAGGGCGGCGTCCGCGTACTTCTCGGGATCGACGACCCAGATCACCGCGTCGACCAGGGCCAGCACCCGGTCGACCTGCTCGCGGTGCCCGGCCGCTGCCGAGTCGTGGTCGGGCAGATCGACGAGGACAAGCCCCTGGAGCGCCTCGTCCGCCTCCGTACCGCCCTGCTGCGGCCTGCGCCTGAGGCGTCCCGGAATGGCCAGCCGGTCCAGCAGTCCGGCGGCGCCGTCGGTCCAGGAGCAGGCAAGGGGCGCGGCGGTGGTCGGCCGACGCAGTCCGGTCTCGGAGATCTGTGCGCCCGCCAGGGAGTTGAAGAGCGTCGATTTGCCGCTGCCGGACGCCCCGGCGATGGCGACGACGGTGTGCCGTGAGGAGAGCCGCTGTCGTGCGGCGGCCTCGTCGAGTACGCGCCCCGCCTCGGCGAGCGTGGTCCCGTCGAGGCGGGCCCGGGACAGCCCGACGAGTTCGCGCAGCGCGTCGAGCCTCGGCCGGAGCGGGCCGCCGGAGGCTACGTACGCCTCGACCTGAGGACGTACGTCGTCGGGGGCGGCCTCGGACTCGGGATCCTCGGGGTCCGTGGCGAGGGCCGCTGCGCGCCGGGCGATGAGCCCGTCGTCCCACCGGCCCCCGGACTCGGGGTCGTGCCGGCCCTGGCATACGACGACACCACCGGCCTCGCCCTGTTCCTGGCCGTGATCCTGGTCAGTGACGGCAGTCAACGCTGCCCCCTCTCCTTCTGCAGTACGGACAGCGCGGCAATCAGTTCGGCCTGCGGCTCCGGGGCCACGTCGAGCGCGTCGAGCGGCGCCAGCCGCCGGTCGCGCTCGCTGCCCAGCACCCGGTCGAGACAGCTGGTCAGCAGGGCCCCGCCCTTGTCGCGCAGCCGCAGCGCGCCCTGGGCTCCGATACGTTCGGCGAGCTGCTCCCCGGCGCTGCGGGCACGACGGCCGCCGAGCAGCGCGGCGGCCAGCAGCGCGGCCACCGTCTCGGCGTCGGGTGCGGCGCTGCGTTCCAGCCGGCGCACCTCTTCCTCGGCCAGCTCCTCCAGGACCCGCCGCCACCGCCGTACGGCCATGGCGATCCGGCCCCGGACGTCCTCGGCGGGCCCCCATCCCCCGGCCCCCCGGCCCGAGTTCCCGAACCCGAACACACCGGCTGCAGGTTCGCGCTGCCAGGCGGTACGGATCTGCTCGTCGGCGGCGGCCACGGCGCACTGCAGAAGTACGGCGAGGCTGTCCACCAGCGATTCGAGAAGTTCCTCGGACGTGCTGTGATGCGGGTATCCGCGCCATCGGGTACGCGCGTCCCCGGAGAGCACGCCACCGTTCTCCACCCGCAGCCGGACCCGTGCATTCTCCTTCTGGTAGGCGTCCTCGACCACACCGGTGAGCCGCACGGCTGCGGCGTGCTGTGCGGCGACGGCGCCGGCCAGCTCCGGCATCCGTACGTCCATCGAGTCGATGACCCCGGCCGCCGTACGCCCCACCGCCTGCTGACGGGCCGCCGGATCCTGTACGCGGTGGCTGAGCCAGGCGCGCAGTGGGGCAACTGCGGTGGTGGGCAGCAGCCCGCTGCCGCCGCCCGCCGACTCGGGCAGTTCCGGGATGGTGAACCGCGGCACCTCACCGAGTCCCGCCTTGGTGAGGAGCGCCCCGTACTGCCGCGAGACCTCGCCGATCACCTGGTGCGGTACCCGGTCGAGCACGGTGACGAGCGAGGCGTCGTACTCCTTCGCGGTACGCAGCAGATGCCACGGCACCGCGTCCGCGTACCGGGAGGCGGTGGTCACCATGACCCAGACGTCGGCGGCACAGATGAGTTCGGCGGCCAGCACCCGGTTCCGTACGACGAGCGAGTCGATGTCCGGGGCGTCGAGCAGCGCGAGCCCACGCGGCAGACTCGCGGCGGTCTCGACCCGCAGTGTGGTCCCGTCGTCCTCCGCACCGTCGTCGAGCCCGTCGAGCTCGTCACGGAGGCCGGGGTCCATGGACTCGCCCGGCGGCAGCCAGACCCGGGTCAGTTGCGGCAGCACCCTGCCCCCGGCGAACCAGTGATGGTCATCCGGATGGCAGACAAGGACGGGGATCCGGGTGGTCGGCCTCAGGACCCCGGCCTCACTGACCCGCCGCCCCACGAGCGAATTGACGAGCGTCGACTTCCCGGCGCCGGTGGATCCGCCGATGACCGCGAGCACGGGCGCTTCGGGATCCTTGAGCCGGGGAAGCAGGTAGTCGTCGAGCTGTGCGAGCAGCTCGACCCTGGTCTGCCGGGCGCGTGTCACCCCGGGGAGCGGGAGTGGGAGACGCACGGCGGCGACACGGTCGCGCAGGGCGGAAAGTGCGTCGATGAGCTGAGGCCGTACGTCCATGGTCACCACATGCGAAGAATGCCCAATTTTGGCGCCTTTTTGAAGCGTATAGCCACCTCTGCGCGCCGATTGCGCCGTCGGGACAGAGGGGGCGAGTGGGACGCAGGCATAACGAGTGCACAACACCCGGGGCGCGAGGCGTCAAAAGCGATGCGCGAGCCGCGCCTACCTGCGATTATCGGTTCGCTTCACCGAACCTACACATCGTGCCACGCAGGTGAAGCAACCGGGTCAAGGCGGTCGGAGCCCTATCCTTGTCCCGGCGAGGTCACGGACCGGCCCGGCCCCAGGGCTCCAGGCCACCGAGGCCACCACCCGGCCCCCGTAGCTCAGTGGATAGAGCAGGCGCCTTCTAAGCGCTTGGCCGCAGGTTCGAGTCCTGCCGGGGGCGCTTTGCCCGTACGACGTCAGGCCCTCCCACCGGGAGGGCCTTCTTGCTGGTCATGGCACGGTAGCGAGGCCCCTGTAGCGAACGCGTAAGCGCCGGACCGACCCCAGGTCACGGTGGGGAGGGTCCAGCGCCGTCCGGCTGTCACCGGGTTTCTGCAGCGCGGTGGTCGGCGCTCCGGGTCCGGCCGCCGGGCATGAAGGCCGACAGGGCGACGACTACGGAAGCCAGTGCAGCCACGAAGATCCAGGTGATTCGCGTCGCAGCGGGCAGGTCACGGTTCGCCGCACGGACGTCGGACCGCCGCTCCGGGCCAGGATCCCTCGATCAACGGACCGGCCCCATGACTCCTGTTCGGCTCCTGTTTGGTTCCTGTCAGATTCCTGTCAGATTTCCCGAGGTGGGAAACCGGTGACGACACGTCACCCTCTCCCAGGTGCGGGGGGTGCTCCTGGGATTCCTGGGGCGCTGAAGCACGACCAACGACGAGGAGACACCATCGTGAGACAGGTCTCACGCGCGCTGACGGCTGCCTTGGCGGCCGTGGCGCTGGCGGCGGGTGCGCCAGGGCCGGCGCACGCGCAGCCGGCCGCCGAGTCCATACCCGGCGCGCCGCCGGGCGCCTCCGGGGAGCGGCTGCCGGAGGGGTGGCGTGTCGAGGGCGGAGAGCTGATCTGGAGCTCGCCCGAGCCCGTGGGCATGGGCGGCGCCCTGGTCGAGTTCCGCTCGGGGGAGCGGACCCTCGGCGTCCCGAAGCCCTCCCCCGACCAACGCACCTTCCGGCTCCGCCTCGACGGGGCAAGGGTCGGACCGGTGAGCGAACTCCAGGTGGTCGCCGGCTCGCGGCGGCTGGACGCCGCAGGGGCTGACCAGGCACCCGGTCAGCGGCGCTCGTCGGCCGCGGCGGCGCCCCAGGACCCGTTCCCCGCCAACCCCGTCGACCCCGGTGTCGCCGGTAAGTACCGCACCATCAGCGGTGAGTACGTCCTGAAGTCGGTGATGCTGCCGGGCTACGCCGAGCCCGTGGAGATGCGCGCCACGGTCGTCGGCCCGACGGACGCGCCGGGGAAGCGACCGCTGGCGCTCTTCCTCCACGGCCGCAGCGCCACCTGCTACGAGCCCGGCAAGAACAGCGCGGGCATGCAGTGGCCGTGCAAGCCGGGTCACAAGGCGGTCCCGAGCTACCGCGGCTTTCTGCACGACCAGAAGCGCCTGGCGTCCCAGGGCTATGTGACGGTTTCCATCTCCGCGAACGGTGTCAACGCGCAGGACGGCCGCGCGGCCGACTTCGGGGCGCAAGCCCGTTCGTCCCTGGTGCGCCAGCACCTCGCCCGCTGGGCGGAGTGGGGCGCGAACCCCGCGAAGGCCCCCAAGGCCGTGCGCGCGACGGAGCCCGCGGACCTCTCGAAGGTGCTCCTGGTCGGCCACTCCCGGGGCGGCGAGGGCGTGAACCGGGCGGCCCTCGACAGCGTCTCCCCGCCGCCGCCCGCCGAGGACGGCTACCGGGGGCCGGTGGGCTGGCGGATCCGCGGCACCGTCCTGATCGGCCCCACCATCTTCGGCCAGAACCCCACGCCCGACGTGCCCTCCATGACCATCCTGCCGGGCTGTGACGGCGATGTGAGCGACCTCCAGGGCCAGATCTACCTCGACGGCACCCGAGGTATCGGCCGGGGCACCGCGCTGCACAGCGCGGTGTACATGGTCGGCGCCAACCACAACTTCTTCAACACGGAGTGGACGCCCGGCCAGGCCGAGGCCCCGGCTGCCGACGACTTCTGGGACGACAAAAGCAACCCGGACCCGGTCTGCTCGGCACGGGCCAGGACCCGGCTGAGCGCCAAGCAGCAGCAGACGGCGGGCACCACCTACATCGCCGCCGCCGCACGGCTCTTCCTCGCGGGCGACGACCGGGTCCGCCCGCTGCTCGACGGCTCCGACCGGCGCGCGCCCTCGGCCGGCCCCGCCTGGGTGCTGACCCACGCCGTCGGCGGCAACCGCACCCCGGCGATCCGGCCCGACGACCCGCTCTCGGTGACGAACGGGCGCGTGTGCCAGCAGATCACGACGAGCGCTACCCGGGCCTGCAGGCCGGACTCCGAACCCGGTAAGTCGCCGCACTTCGCGTCCTGGGCGGACACCACCAGTGAGCCGGGCCGCAACGCGGTCACGGCCCGCTGGACCAAGCCGGGCACCCCGATCCGGCTGACGCCGGAGCGCGCCTTCTCGCTGGCGGGCTCCGACGCGCTCGCCCTGCGGGTGATGGTGCCGCCGAACACCCGGGGCACCCGGCTCGACGTCGCCCTCACCGACGCCTCCGGCAAGGGGGTGAGGCTCGGTCAGGTCACCGTCGACGGCCTTCCCGGCTCCGACTCGACGGCCGCGCACTGGGCGCGTGAGGTCCGCGTCCCGCTGAAGGCCGCCGTCAGCGCCGGTGTCGACTTGAAGCGGACGCAGTCGTTGGAGCTCACCCCACGCAGCAGCTCGGGCGAGCTCTGGCTGATGGACGCCTGGGGCTGGCGCCCCGGCACCCCGGCGGTACGCCCCGTCGCGCTCCCGCGTGTCGGCATCGGCAGGCTGACGGTCAAGGAGGGCGACTCCGGCACCCGCACCTACCGCGTGCCCGTCCGGGTCACCGGCAAGGGCACCGGCGTGATCAAGCTCGCCGTCCGCGACCCGGAGACCTACAAGTCCACCGTCCGCACCGTGACGGTGAAGGCCGGTGGCTCCGTAGGCGTATCGATCACGGTCAAGGGCAACTCCCGCTACAACTACGATCTCCGCCACGAGGTCGCGGCCAAGGCCGTGCGCGGCACGGCGGTCGGCGACGCCTTCGGGGGCGTGCTCGTCGAGAACGACGACCCCATGCCCACGGTCACCGTGACCCCGGTCGCCGACTCGGTCACCGAGGGCCAGAAGCTCACCTGGAAGGTGGAGCTCTCCCAGCCCGCCGACACCAACATCGAGACGCGGTTCGACCTCCTGCCGGTGCGCGAGGGCACGGAGCTGTCCACGAAGGACGTCGACAAGGAATGGCTCTCCGAGCTCGGCGCGGCCGCCGACCCGGAGCGGCCCCTGTCCACGGACAGTCCCTCCCTCTGGGTGTCCGTCCCCAAGGGCGGGACGAGCACCGAAGTGTCCGTTCCCACGGTCACCGACGCGCTGACCGAGCCGGAGGAGTCCCTGCGGATGCAGGCGTACATCCTCAAGGAGAACGAGTGGATGGACGGCCCCCTCCTCACGGGGAAGGTCACCGACGCACGCCAGGGCTGACGCCCGGGTCCACGTCCCGCACTGACGGTGCCTGAGCGCACCACCTGGACGATGGCACCGGCCCCGCCACGGGGGCCGGTGCCATCGGCGTGAGGGGGCACGCGGGGGCCACGGAAACCCGCTTCCCCCTCGACGGCCACTCCGGCTCCCCCGGGGCGACAGGTGAGGGAAGGGGCTGGACTCCCCGGGGATGATTCGTCCGGTGTCTCACACCAGCGACGAGCTGTCTTCTCGATTCCTCGACCGCCGAAGGCCGCACCTCACCCGAAGCGGCCCGCGACGTAGTCGGCGGTGCGCTGGTCGGAGGGACTGCCGAAAATCTGCTCCGTGGGGCCGTGCTCCACGATCCGGCCGGGCGTGCCCTGCTCGGCGAGGAAGAAGGCGCACTGCGCGGAGACGCGGGCCGCCTGCTGCATGTTGTGCGTGACGATGACGATGGTCACCTCGCCCGCCAGCTCCGTGATCGTCTCCTCGACCCGCCGCGTGGAGGTGGGGTCCAAGGCGGAGCAGGGCTCGTCCATGAGCAGCACGCGCGGCCGGACCGCGAGCGAGCGGGCGATGCACAGCCGCTGCTGCTGGCCTCCGGACAGGGCGCCGCCGGGCTTGCGCAGCCGATCGCGGACCTCCTTCCACAGGCCCGCGCGGGTCAGGCACTCCTCGACCAGCTCGTCCTTCGTACGGCGCGTGGCGCGGACACCGGTGAGCTTCAGCCCGGCAACGACGTTGTCGTAGATGCTCATCGCGGGGAAGGGATTCGGCTTCTGGAAGACCATGCCGATCCGGCGGCGGGCGTCGGTGAGGCGACGGCCGGGCGCGTAGACGTCCTCGCCCTCGAAGAGCACCTCGCCGGACATGGCGGCGGCCGGGATCAGCTCATGCATCCGGTTGAGGGTGCGCAGAAAGGTCGACTTGCCGCAGCCGGACGGGCCGATGAGGGCGGTGACCTCCCCGGCGGGCATCGTCAGTGAGACCCGCTCCAGCACCTTGTGGCTGCCGAACCAGGCGGAGACGGCGCGGGCCTCCAGCGCGGCCGGGTTCGCTCCGGTGGCGGCGGTGGGGTCGGGAAGTACGACGGTATCGGTCATGGCGGTTTCCTCTAAAGCAGGTTGGGGAGCAGCTGGGTGACCTGGGCGGCGACCTGGAGCCCCAGGACGGCCGTCACGGGGACGAAGACGATCCAGGTCTGGTGGCGGCCCCAGCGGTACCAGGCCCAGACGGCGGCGATCGAGACGAGGGCGAGGCCCTGCAGCCACATCACCAGCGGCCAGGGCACGCCGGAGCCGGCGGCCATCGGCTGCTCGGACTCGGGCAGAGTGCCGGGCCGGATGGTGGCGGCCGGGGTCTCGGCGGTGGCGGACACCTGCTCGGCGTCGACGCGCAGGATGCCGGCCGGGAGGTAGGCCGGACCCGTGGCGGTCACCAGGACGAGGCGGCCCTTGCCCGCGGCGACGGGCGCGGGCGCCGGGTCCCCGGCCCTGCGGACGTCCATGACGCGGTAGGAGACCTTGCCCTGGCCGGTGGTGACCGTGAAGGCGTCACCGCTCTTCAGCTCCGACAGCCGTCCGAAGGGGCCGCCGTAAGCAGCCGCGCGGCCGAGCAGCACACTCGTGCCGGCCTGGCCGGGCATCGGGGTGTCGCGGCGGTGGCCGGGGCCGTCGATGAGCACATGGGAGTCGGTGCCCTCCATGACGACCTCGCGCACCTGCAGGGACGGGATGCGGAGGAGGGCGACCGGAGTGCCGGGGGCGAGCAGCCTGCCCTGCGGGTCGGTCTGGGCGACGGGCGCGGTGCCGAGCGCGAGATTCGCGCGCAGCTCGTCGAACGCTCCCTGCTGGGCTGCGCGGTGCTGCAAGTGGCTGACGACGAGCAGCTGCGTGGTCAGTCCCAGCAGTACTGCGGCAAGAGTGAGCAGGGCGCCCCGGGCAAGGTGCTGAGCGGTGGGTATCCGTGTGAGGGACGGCGTTACGGTGGCGCCCCGGTCACGGATACGGGGCGGGTTCGGTGCGACGACCGTCACGGCGGCCTGCCTCCTACGGATGGGGTCGGGGTGCCGGGGAGGCCGCGGTGTGCGGCCTCCCCGGCAGGTGGATCAGGTGGACTTGATGGTGAAGTTCGCGCCGTTCTTGGCGTTCACCGTCGAGGAGCCCTGGTAGTGCGCGTGCAGGGTGTGCTTGCCCGTCTTCAGCTTCGGCAGGGTGATGGTCACCTTGCCGCCGCTCAGGGTGCCCGTGGCGAGGACCTTGGTGCCCTCGACGATCTGCACCTTGCCGCCCGGGGTGGTGCCCGTGGCGGTGACCTTCACGGTGACCTTGGCCTGCTTGGTGTGGCTCACCGAGGTGGGCGCGCTGGTGGTCACCGCGGCCGTGGCCTTGGTGACCGTCAGCTTGACGGTCGCGGTGGAGGAAGAGAGCTTGCTGTTGCCGCCGTACGACACCGTGAGGGTGTGCGTGCCGACCGACAGGTGGCTGGACACCGGGACGGTGACCTTGCCGTGGCTGTCGAGCGTGCCTGTGCCGCGGGTGGTGCTGCCTTCCTTCACCGTGACCGTGCCGCTCGGCGCGACCGAGTTGCTGCCGGTGACGGTGACGGCGACCTTCGGGGTGCGGCCGTACGCGGTGGTCGCGACAGTGGCAGCGGTCTTGCTGGCGTACTTGACCGAGCCGGTCCAGGAGGCCGCCTTGCCCGCACCGTTGAGGTTGTTGGCGGTGACCGTGGCGGAGTAGCTGCCGGCGGTCAGGCCGCTCGCGGTGTACGAGGTGGTGCCCGCGACCAGGTCCTTGTTCGCCACGACCGAGCCGTTGGGGCCGGTGATGACCACGCGGTAGTCGGTGACGGCCAGGCCGGTGCCGGCCGGAGCGGTCCAGCTGAGCTTCAGGCTCCCGCTGCCGGGGGTGGCCTTGAGCACCGGGGTGCCGGGCAGGTTCTTGGAGACACCGCCGTCCTCGAGGCCGCCGAACTTGGCGTGCTTGGCCGGGTTGATCGAGCCGTTGTAGGGCTCGTTCATGAAGCCGAAGTCGTCGATGACGTCCTCGGCCTTGTCCGAGGCAAGCGCCGCGACGTGGCTGCCGTTGGTGACGAAGATGTCGTACAGCGCCTTGTCGAAGAAGGCGCTGCTCGGGTCGATCGCCCGGGACGGCACGACGTTGTAGACGTCGCGGCCGAAGGTCGCATCGTCGTAGTAGTCGCCCACCGGTGCGAGCTTGCCGTTGACCTTCGTCACCGGGGAGGTGGGGACGGCGTCCCCGCGCAGCTGGATGTTGGCCAGGAATGCGCCAGCGGCGACCGCGGTGGAGCTGTGGTCCGGGGCGACGCCGTTGTTCTGGGCGATCCAGCTCGCGACGGAGAAGGGCACCAGGGCGCCCTCGGCCGTGAGGGCGTCGTCGGCCTGGTTCTCCTGGACGGTGGGGACCCAGGCGACGTCGTTGTCGTTCAGCCCGATGGAGGCCAGGAAGAACTTCCGGGTGCCGGATCCGTTCTGCGGGATGTACGGCTTGACGGTCAGGCCGTTCAGTGTCTTCATCGTGCCGTTGTAGATGTCGTGCAGCTGGTCGACCGTCAGGTTCTGCAGTCCGGAGCCCCGGGCGGCCACGCCGACCGCGTCGCGGGCCATCGGGATGTAGGTGAGGGCGTTGCCGCTCGCGCTCGGGCCGCCCGACGAGCGGGCGAAGTCCACCTGGCCGGTGATGCCGACGCCGTCGCTGTTCGGGAACTTGCTGCCGGTCAGTGACATGCTCAGCGCGATGCGGCCGTTGCCGGAGCCGTTGGGGCGCAGGAAGGACGGCCCGCCGGAACGGGTGGTGATCTTGGAGGTGGCGGAGCCGGTGCCGGGCTCGACCGCGTCGTACGAGGCGAGGCCGGCGCCGCCGGCGGTCACGGCCGTGGCGGCGTAGCTCTTGGCGTTGACGGTGTCGCCCGCCAGCGCGTTGAGCACGTCCTGGGTGGTGTCGGAGCCGACGCCGACGAGCTTGCGGAAGGCTCGGGCATCGGGATCGGCCTGGGCCGGGCTCGCGAGAGCCAGACCGCCGGCCACGACGGCGGACACGAGGGCCACGGCCGTAAGGCGCGTAGAGCGCATGAAAGGTCTCCTGCTCATGAACGTGAAACCGGTGATGGGAAGGGATCTGGCAAGGTGGTGCCAACCGTCCGCCCCGACTGCCTTTCGGGGCGGGCGGCCGTCTGTGGGGGCGGCTGAGCCGCCGGGCGGGTCACAGTCCGACGCGGCGTCGCAGTCGGCCGAACCGGTCCCGCAGGGCCGCCGACTCCGGCAGCACCGTCAGCGCGCGGCCGCCGGGCAGCGGCACGCGCAGCGGCAGCCGCGGCCTCGCGCCGCCCGCGAAGGGCGCGCCCAGACCGGCGGCGGCGCCGAGCGCCGCGCCGATCGGGACGGCGTAACGCAGCGCGTTGGACGGGTCGGCGGGGGTGGTTCCGTTCGCCGTGACCCGGACGGCGTCGCCGCCGTCGTAGGAGGGGGAACCGCTGGGCACCGGACTCGCCCCGGTGGGCGTCGCGTCGGGGCCATCGCCGCCGGTCGGCCCGGCGTCCGTGCCGTCGCTGCCGCCCGAAGTACCGGAGCCGCCGCTGTCGCCGGACCCCTTGTCGTGGCCGGCGGAGGCGCTGGGCTTCCAGGAGGCCAGCTTGGCCGCGGCCTTGGCGGCCTCGGAACGCAGGGCGGACGGCAGTGGGGCGTAGCCGGGCGGCAGTTCACCGGGGCCGGTGCCGCTGGTCTGGCCGGAGCCGGCGGCGAACGTCAGGAGCGTCGCGTAGTCCTTGCGGGCGTCGGCCTCGAGCGCGGCAGGACGTACGGCGGCGTGGACCAGCTGGGCGAGCGGGTAGGCGTCCTTGGCCTTGGCCGTGGCCGGGTCGATCTCCTGGACGGAATCGCCGGACGCGCTCGCGGCGGCCGCGACGAGGGTCTTGTCGGTCGGTGCGGTGAACTTTCCCGCGGCGTTGAGCAGCCGCGCGGTCTGCAGTCCGTACCGGGCCGCGGAGGCGGCGTCGGTGATGGTCAGCACGAAGCGGGACCCGACGGTCTGTGGGCCGGGGCTCTTGAAGGCCGGCGGGCTCGCGAGCGCGTCCCAGGAGGACCTCCACAGCGTGTCCGCGCGGCGGGTGTGCAGGGCTCCGGCGTGCATGTCCTGCACGTACGGGTGGAAGTCGGTCATGCACTGCTGCTGCGTGGCGTCCGTCCCCGGCGGGATCGTGCACCAGCGGTCGCTCTTGGGGAAGTCGTCGCGTGCCGGGTCGAAGGCGCCGTCGGTGTTCAGGTCGGCGTTCGTGCTGTAGTACGGGTTGACCGTCATGCCCCAGTCGTCGGGGATGCCGGCCAGGAAGCGCCGGGCGTCCTTGTCGGCGGTGACCCACTTCCACACCGCGCGTGCGGAGTCGGAGTGACCGAGCGCGGTGATGAGGTCGGTATCGGTGGCCGGGGTCTCGGAGACCGACAGCTCCGCGAACTCCGGGTTGTACGCGAGGAACTCGGGGTCGGTGACCAGACCCGCCGGGTTCTTCTTCGCCCACTCGTAGTGCTTGGCGGCGGTGAGGCCGGCCGTACCGTCGGAGAACGTGGTGACCACCGCCGCCCACGGGGAGTTGCGGTAGGACTCGGTGAGCAGCTTGGCGACCAGCCGCGGGGTGAGGTCGATGGACTCCACCTTGGTGCCGGAGAGTTTGCGCACCGAGTCCGGGGCACCCGCCCTGGCGCGGCGTTCGATCGTGAAGCCGATGACCACGCCGGACAGCGCGACGGGCGCGTACGTCACGTCGTTGGCGGTGTCCAGGGCGCGGGTGGTGAAGGCAAGACCGCTCTTGCCCTCGCGGGCGAGGCGAGCGCGGGCTTCGGGCTCGCCGAGCTCGGTGTAGCCGTAGACGGTGCCGCTGGGGCAGAGCGCGGCCTGCCAGCTGGTCATGGCGTCGGCGGCCAGTTCGCTGCCCCTGGTGGCCCGCTCGTCGGAGCCGAGCGGGCAGGTGGCGCCGACCTTGTTGAAGCCGAGCTTGATGGCGACGCGGTTCTTCCAGTTGGTGGAGGAGACCGGCGAGCCCGCGTTGACCTGGGTGTGGTCGGCGTACGGCTTGCCGTCGAGGTCGAGGTGGCCCTGGGGCACGATGACCAGCCAGCAGGAGCGCGGAGCGGTGCGACCGTTCTTGGTGACGGCGGTGCCGCAGCCCAGGTGGGGGGCCTCGAAGGCGGTCTGGACCTCGAAGAACTCCTTGCCGGTGCCGTCGGCACTGGTGCGGGCGAAGTCGACTTCGTTGGTGGTGTTGCGGTTGTACAGGGCGTTGTTCTGCAGACCGCTGGTGATCAGCGTGCCGTCGACCGACTTGAAGGGCACCTCGCCCTGGCCGAAGACGCCGCCGGCGCCGTAACGGTCGTCCTGCCCGTAGTTGGACGGGCCGGCGCTGTAGATGACGTTGCGGGTGTCGTCGTTGTTGTTCCCCGGCCAGCTGCTGCGGTCGGTGGTCGGCGAGGCGCCGTACTGGCACTGGGTGCGCGGCGGGCCGGGGTTGCCGGGGACGGTGCCGTCGTCGTCGCCCCAACACTGCATGATCTGGACGAAGTCGGTGTTGAACTGGGTGCCGGCAAAGGCGGTCGGGCTGCCGCCGCGCCAGGACACGGTGACGGCCTGACTGGTGAGGTGCTCGGTCTGGCTGACCGTGAACTTCATGTCCTGGAACTCGCCGCGCCCGGAGACGGTGACGGCCGAGTTCCTCGGGTCCGCCGCGGCCGCGGGCTGCGCGGCCTGGGCCACGACGCCGCCGAGGAGCGCGCCGATCGCCGATCCGGCGGCGACGCGCAGAAGGAGGCGCTTGATACGGCTCCGCGTGCTCATCGGGATCTCCTTCGCAGCGCCTGCGAGACGGCGGCGGGCAGCAGCACGAGCCCGAGCAGGGTCACCACGGCCAGCAGCATCAGCGTCTGGGCACCGCCCCAGCCGCCCCCGGCGGCCACGGTGACCGGCTGGGCAAGGGCGACGGTGCCGGTGGCGCCGCCGGAGGCACCGTCGCCGCCCGAGGTCCCGCCGCCCGGGGCGACGGTCTGCCCGGTGTCGGGGTCCACGGAGGGACCGCCGGACGTACCACCGGACGCGGTCGTGCCGCCGGAGGCCGTACCGTCCGTGGCGGCGCTGCCGCCGGACGTACCGCCGGACGAGCCGCCGGACGAGCCGCCGTTGCCCTTCGCGCCGCCACTGCCGGTGGTGCAGGGCGGGGCGCCCTTCTTGTCACAGGCCTTGGGGTACGGGGCGGTCTCGGCAAGGCGGTTGCGGCCATCCTGACTGAACGTGGGGTTGTTGCAGCCCTTGATGTTGATGTTCTGCGCCTTCACGCCCGGGATGCGGCGGATCTGGTCGAAGCCCGCCTGCACCAGGTTGATCGGCAGCGGCGAGTAGCCCAGCTCGGGTGCCTGCCGCTGGCCCTGGCACATGAAGTAATACGAGAAGGCGCCCAGGGTCTTGCCCTTGGCCTCGGTGAAGGTTCCCTGCTCCTTGAGCGGCAGGATCATGTACGAGTAGCTGGACAGCGGGTAGTTGCGCCGGTCGGTGTCGTTGTAGACACCGTCGAGCTGCTGGGTGAGGTAGTCGGTGGACTGCTTGTTGGTGTTGATCCTCGCCTTGAGCAGCGACACAGCGACGTTCTGCGCGGTCGGCTCGGTGTAGTAACCGGCGTGGTTGAGGACCTTGGCCACCGGGAAGCCGGCGTTGAGGGCATACGAGTAGTTGACGTACCCGATCGCGCCCTCGCCGTAGTTCTGCGCGACGTAGCCCGCCACGCCCAGGTCGCCGGACTGGGCGATCATGCCGGAGACGCTCGGGAAGTACGAGGTCTGGCCGCACGCCCCGGAGCGGCCGACCCGCCCGCAGTAGGCCTGCCACAGCGACTTGTGCTGGTTGGCCATCCACAACGTGAACTGGGCGGTGGAGCCGGAGCCGTCGGAGCGCACGACGGGGATGACTTTGCGGTGCGGCAGCCGGATCCCGGGGTTGTCGGCGGCGATCGCCTTGTCGTCCCAGTAGCTGATGGCACCGGTGAAGATCTTGGTGACCACGTCACCGGAGAGCCGCAGGTTGCTGACCCGCTTGCCGTTGATCGTGAGGTGGTACATGAAGACCGTGCCGCCCGCGACGATCGGCATGTACGCGTACGTGCCGGCGCCCGGTTGCTCGGCGGCGGAGCCGTCGGTGGGGTGGGTCTGGAACGGGATGTCGGAGACGGCGAAGTCGACCTGGCCGTTGAGGAACTGCCGGCGCCCGTCGGAGCTTCCGGTGCCGGAGTAGCTGATCCGCATGCCGTACTGAGTCACGCCGCGACGCCACTCGTCCACGGCGTTCTCGGCCCATGTGGAGCCGGCGCCGGCGATCGGGGTGTAGCCGGAGTCGGCGGTGGCGGGCTGCGCGGCGGGCAGGACCACGCCGGACAGCACGCCCAGCAGCGCGGCCAGCGCGCCGAGAACACGCCATCGGGCCCGGACGGCCGCATACCGTCGAGTGAAGGGGATGCGCATCAGTCGTTGTCTCCAGGGGCGGCGGCGGGGGCACCGCCGAGCACGGACAGGGCGGGGGCGTGCAGTTCGGCAAAGCGCTCCACGTCGCGGCGGGAGGCCCGCTCGGCGCGGCGCGCCTGGCGCTTGGTGTGGTGACCCGGGCCGCGGCCGCCGAGCATCCGCGCGATCGCGAAGAGCACCAGGACCAGGGCCATCAGCACGGCGGCGGCGCCGAAACCGCGGGCGATCATGGTGGGTTCCGGGGACTTGACGAAGTTGAAGACGGCCAGCGGCAGGGAGACCATCGGGCCCTGCAGCGGGTCGGCGTTGAGGGCCGCGGTGAAGCCGGCCGTGAGCAGCACGGGCGAGGTCTCGCCGACGCCGCGGGCGGTGCCGAGGATGACGGCGGTGGCCAGGCCCGAGCGGGCGGTGGGCAGGATGACGTGCCAGACGGTGCGCCAGCGCGGCGCGCCGAGCGCCTCCGAGGCCTCGGTCAGCGTGCCGGGGACCAGCCGCAGGACGACGTCGGACGCGCGGATCACGATCGGCAGCATCATCACGCTGATCGCGAAGCCCGCCGCAAGGCCCGACTTCTCCATGCCGAGGCCGAGGATCCAGGTCGCGTACACCATCAGGCCGGCCACGATCGACGGGAGCGCCGTCATGGCCTCGACGATGGTACGGACGAAGCGGGAGAAGCGCCCCGGGATCTGGTTGAGGTAGACCGCGCAGGCCAGGCCGAGGGGGACGGTGATGGCCAGCGCGATGCTGATCATGATCAGGGTGCCGAGCATGGCGTGCGCGATGCCGCCTGCGGTCAGCGGGTCCAGGGGACCCGCCGCCTGCATGTCGTGGGTGAAGAAGTTGCCGTGCGGCAGCGCCTTCCGGCCGCGCCACAGGGTGAAGCCCACGACGAGGACGAGCGCGGAGAAGAGGACCGTGGCCGCCGACCACAGCACGACCGTCATCACCCGGTCGCGGACAGCGGGTCCGTCGTCCTCCAGTCCGGTCAGCATCGCGTAGGAGGCCAGGAAGCACAGGTACGCGGTCACGGTGAAGCCCAGCGTGCCCGAGAGCGACGCCAGTTCGCCGAACAGCAGGATCGCGACACAGAGCCCGGAGGCGGCGGCGCCGGTGACGGCGAGAACGCCGCCCCGGGTGACGCCGCCGATCCGGCGCGGCCGGTCGGGCGGTTCGGGTGCTTCGGCGGTGCCCGGGGTGTCGGGGACGGCGTCCTCGACGACGTACGCGGGGGTCTCTTCGACGACGGTCATGTCATGCCTCGCTCTGCGAGCCGGAACGGGAGCGGGCCACCACGGATGAGGCGGTGAAGTTGACCACCAGCGTGAGCAGGAACAGCGCCAGGCCCGCCGCCATCAGCGCCGACATGCCGAACTCGGAGGCGTCGCCGTAGTGCAGGGCGATCAGCGAGGAGACCGAGTTGGCGCCGGTCTGCAGGATGTGCGGCTGGATCGTGAAGACCGGCGAGATGATCAGGTAGACCGCGATGGTCTCGCCGAGCGCCCGGCCGAGCCCCAGCATCGTGCCGCCGATCACGCCGCCGCGCCCGTACGGCAGGACGACGGTCCGGATCACGCCCCAGCGGGTCGCCCCGAGCGCGTACGCGCCCTCCCGCTCGCCCACGGGGGCTTGGGAGAAGACCTCGCGCATCACGGAGCACTGGATCGGTGCCACCATCAACGCGACCACGAGCCCGGCGATGAAGGAGGAGGCGGTGTAGACGCTGCTGGAGGCAAGCGGATCGCCCGGCTGCGCGCCGTCCACGTGCAGGAACGGGATCCAGCCGAGCCAGTCGGACAGCCAGCGCGACACTCCGACGACGTGTCCCTGCAGGAAGAACAGGCCCCACAGGCCGTAGACCACGGACGGGACGGCGGCCATCAGGTCGACCATCGCGATCAGGGTGCGGCGCAGCCTGCGCGGCGCGATGTCGGAGATGAACAGCGCGGTGCCGAGCGCGAGCGGCAGTGAGAAGGAAACGGCGACGGCGGCGATGAGCAGGTTGCCGATGAGGACCGCGGCGATGCCGAAGTTGTGGACGTCGGGCTGCCATTGGGCGGTGGTGAGGAAGGACAGGCCGGCCACGTTGAGCGCCGATCCGGCTCTCAGCAGCAGGAAGATCCCGACTGCGGCCATGAGGGTGAGCACGATCGTGCCGGCGCCCGTGAGCTGGAGCCGGAAGATCCGGTCACCGGTGCCGCGGGCCGCGTTCTTCGGGCGCGGCGGGGCGCTCTCCGGCTCCGGTCTGGCCGGTTCCAATCCCGCCTCTGCGGTCGACATGCGGCCCTCCCTCGATCACGCCCGTGGCAGGCGTGGGTTCGGGGAGATTCAATGGCTGGATCATGTCAACACCGACGTTCACACATGATGAAGGCGTGAACAGTGCGTGTTCTTACGGTGGTTGATCTGTGTAGCTTACAAGGAGTCGGAAGGCGCGAAGGATTGACCGTAGCCGACCCTGCGGGGAGAGGGGATCTTCTCCTTCTGGTCTCGCCCAGTGCTCCTTCGGATGATCACAGGGCGGTGACATCCTCAAGGCGCCCCGGGAACAACGTCGTCGAACGCGCCGCACGCCATCGACGGGTCCGGCCCGGTCAGCCCTGCCTGCCGGGCATCAGAACGCTTCTGTACCAGTCGGCATGGAGCGGGAAGTCCGCCTTGAAGCCGTCACCGGGATCGCAGTCGAGGAGCTCCCAGACCCGGTCATCGGTGAACCAGTGGTCCACGGTGAGCAACTGGAGGGCATGCAGGAGACGCGGTGACGCGGCGAGCCGTGCCCGGGCCTCGTCCAGCGCGATGTCCGCGGCGACCCACTCCAGTCCGAGCGCGGCGGAGACCGTCGCGACAAGATCGGAACAGGCCACCGGGTCAGGGTGGTTGACGTGGTGGACACCGGCGGTATCCCGGGGCGAGAGCGCCGCGGCCAGCAGAGCCCGGCCCAGCACCCGCACATCGATCATGGAGTGCCGGGCGGCGCACCCGGCCAGACCGGACGACAGTTCCCGGACCAGGGCGACCAGACCGGGGATCACCCAGCGGTCCCCCTCGCCGTGGACGAGGTGGGGGCGCAGCACGGTCCCGCCCGCAGCCAGCACATGACTCTCCGCGGCAGCTCGCGTGACGCTGGTGAGCGAGACCGGGGCGAGCGGTGCCCGGCCGGGGGCCAGGTCCGTGAACGGCCCGCGTCCGTACACGGCCGCCGTGCTCAGATAGACGATCCGGGCGACGCCTGCGCGCCCCGCCTCCTCCACCAGTGCCCGGGTCCCGAGGTCGTTCACGGACCGGATCGTTCGTTCGTCCCCGTTGATCTGCGAGGCGCAGTGAATCACCGCGTCGACCCCGTCGCAGACGCCGCGCAACGACGCGATGGCGGCGAGGTCCCCGGGCACGGTTTCGATGCCGGAGCCTGCGCCGGACGCAGGGACGTCCACGGGCGCCCGGTGTTCCATCAGACGCAGCCGGACGCCGGGGACGGCATCCGCAGCCGCCACCACATGCCTGCCGACGAAGCCGCTCGCCCCGGTGATGAGGATGTGCGTGGTCACAACCGGTCGTCCCCATGTGTGTGAGTGAGTGCGCTGGTGAATACCGGCTCGCCGTCCTGTTGTCCGCGTACCCGCACCACGGTGCGGGAACTGTCGCCGGAGGGCATCAACTCGGCCTCCACCCAGCACGGGCTGTCGAGTTCGGCGTATTTGTGGAAGGCGATCTCCACCGACGTCGGGAGAAATGCGTGCCCCGGAGCGACGGCGACGGCTGCCTGGCGGGCCGCCTCCAGCAGCACGATGCCCGGAACATGGTCGTTCGGGCGCCTGAACAGGGTCGGGTGGGTGGTGTCCAGCCGCAACCGCCAGCGGTTCGGCTGAGGTGTCGGCGCCAGTACGACGTCCGACTCCGCCGTCCGGCCCACCTCGTACGGATCCGCACCGGGCGACAGCGGTACGGGACGGCCCATCATGTCCAGACGGTCCTGGCGGAGGCGGCGGTAGGCCCGCGCCGATGTGCAGCTGATCCGTCCCGAGCTGGTCGCCAGTACGCTGCCGCCGCGGCAGAAACGCAGGTCGACCCGCATGCCGGCGATGCTCTTGCCCCGCTTCCGCACATCCGAGCAGGTCAGATCGATGAGGACCTTTCCGGACGCGGCCTCCAGGGAAAAACCCGGAACGACGGTGTCGTACGCCAGGTCCCACATGACGAACTGGTCGTCCACCGGTACTCCCAACTCCGCGTGGGCCAGCATCATCGTTGCCTGCCGCATGGTCTCGGCTATCAGCAGGGGATCCTGGTGGTGGCCCGATGCGGCGGCGAAGAAATGGTGCGGGCGCGGCCATTGGGCCGATACGGAGAACTCCGTATCGCTCAGCCTGCACCAGGCGGTGGGAAAGATGTCCCTGGGGTCGGACCGGTGAACGAGTTCATGCGAGACATCAGTTCTCCAGCCTCTCTGCGACGGGATCGCCGGCCCGTGGAGACCGGATGGTTCGGTCTCGGCGAGGGTGACAGTGTCGGGCAAATCAATGTGAACCATGGAAATACCCCCAACTCATCCGTGGGGGAGTGCCTCGCTCCCCCACGGTAAGATACCGACGGCCCTGGTTCTTCCACAGTCCGGCTGGCGTATGCGAGATCCATCGCCGCGAGAGACAGGAACGCACAGCTGATGGCCCAACAAGCTCGAGCGATCCAGACCCGGCGGTCGATCCTGCTGGCTGCCGCCACTGTCTTCGACGAGCGCGGCTATGGAAGCGCCACCATCAGCGAGATTCTCGCACGGGCCGGCGCGACCAAAGGAGCCCTCTACTTCCACTTCGCCTCGAAGGAGGAGCTGGCCCTCGGAGTGATGGAGGCGCAGCTGGAAGTCGGTTCGCTGCCGACGCAGTTGACGAAGCTCCAGGAGCTGGTCGACCAGGGCCTGGTGCTGGCCCATCGACTCCGCCACGAGCCGCTGGTGCGCGCGAGCGTCGGGCTGGCGATGGAGCAGGGCGGCGGCGAACTGGACCGCGGCCTGCCGTTCCACTCCTGGATCGCCCGGCTCGAAACCCTGCTGATCGAGGCGAAGCAGCAGGGCGAGGTCCTGCCCCACGTCAACCCCGCGGAGGCCGCCCAGCTCCTGGCCGGCGCCTTCTCCGGCATCCAGGCGATGTCCCAAGTCCTGTGTGAACGAAAGGACTTGGAGCAACGGATCTCGATGCTGCTGCGCTATGTACTGCCGAGCATCGCACTGCCGGCCGTGCTCGCCGTGCTGGAGATCACCGAGACCCGCGCCGAGCAGCTGCTGGCCACGGTCACGGACCTGGACGTACCCGAGGGCGGGCGCGAAGAGGAGTAGGTCCCCGTCCCTGGACTCCGGCGGGGGGCGAATTTCCATACCGCACGCCCGGAAACAGCGACGGAACCTGCGCAACGGGAGCGGGTACGCACTCGGCTCGCCGCCCCATCACCCAGGCGGTACCCCCACGCCCAGGGCCGTGACGGTCCAGGCGCCGACGCGGCAGCGGGAGAGGAATCGGCCGTACCGGACGAGTTAGTCGACCGGCGCCGTTGATCCGGCCGCGCCGTCCGCCCGTTCGCGCGCACCTGCCGCACGGCGGTCAGGTCACCGGCTGTTCGGTCCAGATGCACTTGCCGGTGGCGGTGTAGCGAGCGCCCCAGCGGTGGGCGAGGGCGGCGACCAGTTGCAGACCGCGGCCGCCCTCGTCGGTCTCCGCCGCATTGCGGATCCGGGGTGTGGACAGGCTGCCGTCGGAGACCTCGCAGATCAGCCCCTCGGCGCGGAGCAGGCGGAGGGCGATGGGGCTTTTGCCGTACCGGACGGCGTTCCCGACCAGCTCGCTGACCAGGAGCTCGGCAGTCATGGCGAGGTCGTCGAGCTCCCAGCCCTCCAGCTGGTCCCGGACATGGTGACGTGCCTCGCTCGCGGCGATCGGACCGTCGGGAAGCGTCCAGCTGGCAATGGAGTCGGCCGGTATCACAGAGGTGCGGGCGATGAGCAGTGCGGCGTCGTCCATGAGCTGGGTGCCCGGCAGCAGCTCGGCCAGGACGTCGTCGCACAGCTGCTCCAGCCCGAGCGCGCTGCCCGCGGCGTCGTCCTCCCGTGCGGCGGCCGCCGCAATCGAGAGCGCCTTCGCCAGGTGGAGCATGCCCCGGTCGATGTCGCGGGTGACGGATTCAATCAGTCCGTCCGTGTAGAGCACCAGCAAGCTGCCCTGGGGGAGAACGACCTCAGTGGTCTCGAACGGCGGGCGTGCGGTGCCCAGCGGCGGATCCGGCCGGTGGGCGATGAACTCGGTGTTGCCGTTCGGGTACACGACGGCCGGCGGCGGGTGCCCGGCGGAGCCGAACCTGCACGTGCAAGTGACGGGGTCGTACACCGCATACAGGCAGGTGGCGTAGAAGTCGTCGCCGAGGTCGTTCACCACTTGGTTGAGGCGGGTGAGGAGTTCGGAGGGCGGGAACTCCAGATCGGCGAGCGTGTGCACGGCGGTCCGCAGCCGCCCCATGGTGGCCGCCTCGGCCAGGCCGTGCCCCATCACATCGCCGATGACCAGCGCCACCCGGGCGCCGGACAGCGGAATCACGTCGTACCAGTCGCCACCGACCTCGATGCCCTCGTTGGCAGGCACATAGCGGGCGGCGGTACTGACCGCGCACAGCGTCGGAAGCTCGCTCGGCAGCAGTCCCCGCTGGAGCTCCTGGGCCCTCATGTGCTCGGCGTCGAACAGCCGGGCGCGCTCGATGGCCTGCGCCATCAGTCCGCTGAGTGTGATGAGCAGAGCCTTTTCCTCTCCGCCGAGACGCCGCGGCTCGGTGAAGGAGACGACGCAGCAGCCGACGGGGCGGCCGGAGGCGATCAGCGGCAGGAACGCCCAGGATGCCTTCCGGGACTCGGCCGGGCGGTCGGCCATCCGGGGGTAGCGCTTGACGTACTCCTCCACCGAGTCGATGAAGGTGGCTGTTCTCATGCGGTACACCTCGCCGAGCGGGGACATGTCGCCGACCTGCATTCCGTCGATGTCGCGGAAGAACGTCTCCGGGTATCCGACCTGCCCGGCGATGGGCAGCGTCTCGCCTTCGAGGAGATGGACGACGAGACCGGAGGCGCCGAACGGCGCCATGATCCGCTCGGCGGCGGCGTTGACGACGTCCTGCACTGTGAGGGCCTCGGCGAGGGCGCCGGCCAGCGCAGTGATGCGGGCGTTGCGGTCGGCCGTGACGCGTTCCGCGGCGGCGGACTGGGCCTCACGCGACCGCGTCTCGGTGACATCGGTGGCGTACACCGTCAGGCCGTCCGGTACCGGGACCAGTCGCATCTGGTACTGACGCCGGTTGGTGGGCCACCGCACCGTGAAGCCGACCGGGGTGCCGCGGTCGACGGCCCGCCGGTACGACGCATGCAGGCCGAGTCCCATGGCGTCGATGCCGGTTTCGGCGAAGACGTCCCACAGGTTCTGGCCGAGCAGTTCCTGCGAGGCGCCGAGGAGCCGCTCCGCCTCCATGTTGAGGAAGGTGATCCGCCACTCGCTGTCGACCGCGAAGAACGCATCGCTCATGTGCCGCAGCGCGCGGCTGACCGAGTCCCGGGCGATCCGGCTCTCGGTGGTGTCCCACAGGGTGCCGACCATGCGGCCGGGCCGGCCGCCCTCCCCCGGCAGGACCCTGCCCCGCGAGCTGACCCAGCGCGTGGTCCCGTCCGGGCGGCGGATCCGGTACTCCACAGCGGACACCCCGTGGTTACGGATCGCCTGCTCGGTCTCGACCAGGAGCCACGGCAGGTCGTCGGGGTGGACCAGCCCGCTCCAGGTGTCGAAGCGCTGGTTCGGGGACTGCCCGGCCATGCCGAGGATGGCGAGCGTCGACTCGTCCCACAGCTGCTCCCCGGTGGCCAGGTCCCATTCCCAGGAACCGACCTTGATCGCTTCCAGCGCCTGTCGGAGCCTGGTGACGGGTGGCTCCTTCCCCAGCCGGCCGGGGTCGGTCCTGGCCCAGCCCATCGAGGGCTCCCGCAGCCGCAGGGCGGCCCAGGCGGCGAGCGTCTCGACGGCGGACCGCTGCTGCGGCGTGGGCCGCCCCTCGCCGACGGTGAGCACGGACAGCGCGCCGACGACCCCGTCCGGCGTGAGGAGCGGAACGGCCAGCAGCCCGCTGCCTGCGGGCAGCACGGAGGCCGGCGACCCGGGGGCGGCATGGGGGTGGTGGCCGAGGGGGCTGTCGGGGCCCCGGCCGCCGTGCCGTGCGCCGGCGTCCGTACCGCCCTGTCCGGTGCGTTCAGTGCCGCCCCCTGTGCTGCGCTCCGCCACGGAGACACGGGGAAGGCTCTGCCCGCCCGGAGCGGGCATCCATACCGAGGCGCCACCGGCCACCGCGCGCGCCGGCGCGGTGTCGCCGTCCACCGCGATCTCTTCCCAGTCCTGGGCCACCGTGCGGACGATCCCGCTGGCCGCCATCAGCAACAGCCGACCCCCGGGGCCCCTCACATGGACCATTCCGCCCAGTCCGTCGGCCTCCGTCACCGCATGGTCCAGGGTGAAACCGAGCAGATCGACTCCTCCCAGCCCAACCCCCGCTTCGATGATCATCCGAAGCCGTGCCGCACCGGCCTTGTCCGTCAGGAGCCGCTCAGCCATCGCTCGCTCCCTTCCGCGAACCCACGTAGGACACAGGGCACCCGGAATGAGTGATATTGCCCTTTAAGTGTACGTACGGGCACGGACCAGTGAAGGTGCAGGCGACTGCCGCGGGACTCGCTACGCGGCGTCCACCACCGCCGTGTAACCGAGCTTGTCGACCGCCTGGTAGTAGGTCCAGGCCGTCGCGTCGCAGGAGGCCTTCTTGACGCCCGAATATGCCGCGCAGACCCGCTTCAGGTCGGCGTAAAAAGCGCTGTCGATACGGGCCTTGTTGGCGCTGAAGGTGCCGGCCGCTTTGTAGTTCCGGTAGCCGAAGTCGTGGCGGACACACGAGTTGGCGAAGGGGAAGCCGAAGGGGTTGTCCGGCGAGCTGGTGCAGTAGTCGGTCGACCAGTCGAACCCGTACGCACTCCATGCGCTCTGGTTGCCTCTGGCCGCGAAGAACGCGTTGTAGCTGCTTGCGCTCGTCTGCGTCCAGCTGCTGAGGACCTGGGGCTTGTCGGCGGGCGCGGCGGCGGCGTCGGCGGCGGGGAGAAGTGCGGCGGACAGGGCGAGGGCCGCGGTGGCCAGAGGGACGGTGATGCGTCGACGCATGGGGGACTTCCTCCGTGAGGGAACGCGACTGTCCCGGCGGACTTCGCTCGGGACGGGCGCAGCATCCGGCAGTGGACTGTCACGGATGTATACGGGAGCTGTACGCCCTGCATCATGGAGACACATCGACTACTGCACAGAAAAGTTGACGCCGCCACACTCACAACGGTGACGCATCAACGGCCACGGGACGGAGAGTTACGCGCGGAGGAACGCCAGCACCGCCAGCACCCTGCGGTGTGTCTCGTCGGCCGGCGGCAGGTCCAGCTTGGCGAGGATGTTGCCGATGTGCTTGCCGACCGCGGCCTCGGAGACCACCAGGTCGCGGGCGATCGCTCCGTTCGACCTGCCCTGGGCGACCAGGGCGAGCACTTCCCGTTCGCGGGCGGTGAGCCGCTCCAGCGGATCGCGGCGGCGGCGCAGGAGTTGGCGTACGACCTCCGGGTCGACGACGGTGCCGCCGTCGGCGACTTCCCGCAGGGCGTCGATGAACTCCTCGACCTGGCCGACCCGGTCCTTGAGCAGGTAACCGACACCGGATCCGTCGCCGGAGTCGAGGAGTTCGGCGGCGTACGTCCGCTGCACGTACTGGCTGAGCACCAGCACCGGCAGAGCGGGCTCCCTCTCGCGGAGTTCCACCGCCGCGCGCAGTCCTTCGTCCTGGAGACCGGGCGGCATCCGGACGTCGGTCACGACGATGTCCGGGGAGTGCGCGGCGACGGCCGCAAGGAGCGCTTCCGCGTCGCCGACGGCGGCGACGACCTCGTGGCCGCAGCGGGTGAGCAGTCCGATGAGACCTTCCCGGAGCAGCACGCTGTCCTCGGCCAGCACTACACGGAGCGATCGGTCCACTCGCAAGGAATCTCCACACGCAACAGGGTCGGGCCGCCGGGCGGGCTGGACAGCGCAAGTCTCCCATCCAGCACGGAGACCCGGTCGACGAGACCGGTCAGCCCGGTCCCTTCGCCACCGGTGCGCGCGCCGCCCCGCCCGTCGTCGCGGATCTCCAGGAAGAGCCGGCCCGCGCTGTGGCCGCCGGTCACCTCGGCGCGGCTCGCACCGCTGTGCTTGCCGACGTTGGCCAACGCCTCGCAGACCACGAAGTACGCGGCCGCCTCGACGGCCTCGGGGAACCGGCCGGGGAGCGCCAGTTCCAGGTCGACGGGGGTCGCGGAACGGTCGGCCGCGTCGGAGACGGCGGCTTCCAGGCCGTAGTCGGCAAGGACCTTGGGATGAATGCCGTGGATCAGTTCGCGCAGTTCGGCCAGTGCCTGACCGGCCTCCTGGTGGGCCTTGGCCAACTGGTCGGCGAGGGTGCCGGGCGGCGCGTCGAGGCGGGCGAGTCCGAGGGTCATGGTGAGCGCGACGATGCGCTGCTGGGCGCCGTCGTGGAGATCGCGTTCGATGCGGCGCCGTTCCGTCTCGAAGGCGTCGACCAACCGGACCCGGGAGCGGGTGAGTTCGGTGACCCTGTCCCCCATGTCGTCGCCCCTGTCGGCGATCAGGAGGCGGGCCAGTCCGGCCCTCGCTCCGGCCAGCAGGCCCAGCGCATAGCAGCCGAGCGCGAGGAGTACAAGGCCGAGCGCAGCGGTGGCGAAGGCTTCGGGCCAGGTGGTGACCGTCCACTGCTTCACCACGCGGGCCTCTTCGCCGTTCCCGTACACCTGCATCACCGCGGGCGTGGACATCAGCGCCAGCGGGACGGCCACGCACGCACCCAGCGCGAGGGCGTCGAGCGGCCACAGGACCACGGCCCAGAGCAGCGCGTACCCGAGTTCCCGCCAGGTCGCCGGCTCCCGGTAACGGAACACGAGCCAGTTCCACAGCCCGGGTTCGGCCGGGCGGCGGTGCGGGCCGGGCGCCGGGGTCCGGTCCATCAGGCGGAGCCGTGCCCGCTCCAGGGCCCCCACCGGGATCCCCGCGAGGGTCATCAGGGCGAGCAGCGGAAGCCCGATCACCACGAGGGTGAGCGCACCGCCGAGCAGCACGCCGAGCGTGATCACGAACAGCACCACGGCGCCTGCCACGGCTCCGCTCAGCAGGTATCCGGCCGACCGCCAGGGCCAGGACGACAGCAGATAGCGGGCTCCCGGCAGAGCCTGCCACACGTTCCGAGGACACATGGCCCCACCGTAGAAGACGCTGCCGCACCGGAACCATCGGTGCTGCCGGAGTCCCGGGGGTAGGGCTGTGCCTACCCCCGGGACTCTTCGCGACCGTGCTCAGCGGGCCACGGCCGAAGTGAACGGTCTCGTGGACGTCGGACCGGAGGTGCGGGCCGGGAAGACCCGGAGCGCACTCGGACCGTCCGCGCGGCTACACCGCGGCAGCGACCAGCAGCGCGAACGCCGCGGCCGAGAACACGGTGCGGATCCGGTGGAGGGCGGTCCAGCGGGACTCGAATGCCTGGCGGGCCGCGCTGTCGTCGCCGCCCTCGGCCGCCGCGAGCGCCGAGTTGAGCGGGATGTTGCCGCTGATGGTGACAAGGTGGCTGAGCGCCGCGCAGACGAGCCCGCCTGCGACGAGTCCCCGCTCGGCGGAGGTCCGGCCGTCGACGGGGACGACGAGCGCGGCGACCGGGAAGGCGATCACCGCGAGGAAGAGGACCAGGAACACCGGCCTCGGCACCGTCTCGTTGAACCGGCGCATCGCGGCGGTGAACTGGTCGTCCGGCAACAGCTTCAGGCCGGGCATGATCCCGGTCGTGAAGGACATCAGGAAGCCGGCGTAGAGACCGGTGGTGACGGCGGCGAGCGCGAGCAGCAGAGAGGCCATGGCGCACATCATGGCGCGACGGGGCGGGCCGCGCGGCACCATTTGACCAAGGCGCCGCTGCCCGGCCCACCCCGCCCCCGTCCGTCCCTGCTCCACTTGACCGAATCCGGTGCCCCTGGCCGGGTCAGCCCATCTCGCCCTCCTGCTCGCCCCCGCCGCCGGGTCCCCTGTCGTCGCCCCGGAGCCGGTCGGCCTGCGCGATCGCCGTCGCCAGCTTCCGTACCGAGCTGTCCTCCGTGCCGGCCGCCAACGCCTCCGCCCGGGTGGAGAGCTCGCCGAGCCCCGGCTGATCCGGCAGTGCGCCGCCGCGCAGGTCCTCCGCGAAGTACGCGGCCACCGCGGCCACCTGGAGCCGCTTGTTGCCGTCGTCGCCCCACAGACTGCCGTCGATCGCGCCGGTCTCGACCGTACCCGACCGCTCGTGCGGCGCCCGTGTCTTCGGGTCCAGCCAGCGCACCGTCGCGGTCGCCACATGTCCGGCTGCGCCGTCCCGGAGCCGTACGGCATAGAGCGCGGTCACCGTGTGCCCGGGGCCGACCTCGCCACCGTCCACGCTGTCGTTGCGGAAGTCGTCGTCGGCGACCTTACGGTTCTCGTACCCGATGAGCTTGAACTGCTTGACGTTCTTCGGGTCGAAGGCGACCTGCGCCTTGGCGTCGCGGGCCCGCAGTTCGATGTGGGCGGGAAGCTGGTCGACGAAGACCTTGCGGGCCTGGGTCTCGTCGCCGATGTAGGTGGTGTGGCCGTCGCCCCTGTCGGTGAGGCGTTCCATCAGCGCGTCCCCGTAGTCGCTGCCGACGCCGACGCCGAAGAGGGTGATGCCGTACTCGCGGCGGGCGTCGTCGATCCGTTCGAGGATGGCGTCGGCATCGGTCTCACCGGTGTTGGCGAGGGCGTCGGAGAGCAGGACGACCCGATTGCTCGCGCCCGCGCGGTGACCGGCGACCGCCTCTTCGTAACCGCGCCGGACACCCGCTTCCACATTGGTGGAGTCGGTGGGTTCCATGGAGTCGACGGCGTCGCGGATCTTTCCGCGGTGGTCCCGCAGCCGGGTCATCGGCACCAGGGTCTTCGCCTTGTCGCTGAAGGTGACCAGGGAGACGGAGTCGTCGTCGCGGAGTTCGTCGGTGAGGATCGAGAGGGACTTCTTCACCAGGTCGAGGCGGCCGGTCCCGGCCATCGAGCCGGAGATGTCGACGACGAAGGTCAGCGCGGCGGGCGGGCGTTCGCCGTCCTCATCCGCGACACGGGTGGCCAGACCGACCCGCACGAGCGACCAGCCACCGGCCCCGGAGCCTTCGCCCGTACGTGCCCCGTCGACCGTCACCGAAAATCCGTTGCCGGCTGGCCGCCGGTAGCCCTGGCGGAAGCTGTTGACGAACTCCTCGGGCCGTACGGTCTGGGCCCCCGGCAGCTCGCCGTCGTCGAGCTTGCGGCGCGCGTACCCGTAACTGGCGGTGTCCACGTCCAGCGCGAACGTGGAGAGATAGTCCGGCGCCACGGGCTTCTCCGGCCTGTCCTCCGCCTTCTGCGAGGCGTCGTCCTCAACGCCGGGCGCGGGCGCGGGGACGACCTGGCCGCCCCCGCTCGTCCCCTGCGGACCGTCGGCGCGTTTTTCGGACGAGTTGTACCCGCTTTCCCCAGCCCCGCAGCCGGTGAGCAGCGCCACGCCCAGCATCCCGCCCGCCAGCGCCACTCCGAGCGTCCTTCGATACGTCCGGTTTTCCATCCCGTTCCCCCAACCATCGCGTCAGCACTTGTGAATGTGACGTTCGGGGCGGCGCAGGGGAGCCGACGAAGACGTTGCGGAACAGTCTCGATGCGGCAACAGCGGGCGGAAACGGCGCGAGACGCCGCGGAACATCAACGTCAGGACACGATGTCCTTACGACTGAACCCACGGAACGCACAAGCGAAAAGGATCAGGGCGTACGTCACCGAGATCGCCGCCCCCTTCGCCATGCCACCCCACTCCAGGTCCGGCTGGAGCGCATCCGCCCAGGCGAACTGCCAGTGCGCGGGCAGGAATTCGCGCCAGGAGCCGAGCGCGGTGACGGCGTCCAGCACGTTGCCGACGATGGTCAGCCCGACCGCGCCGCCGACCGCGCCCAGCGGGGCGTCGGTCTTCGTGGACAGCCAGAACGCCAACCCGGCGGTGACCAGTTGGGAGACGAAGATGAAGGCGACGACGAGGGCGAGCCGCGGCACGGTGTCGCCGGTCGCGAGCGCACCACCGGTGGGGAGTTCGAGCGGCCCCCAGCCGTATGCCGCCGCTCCCGCGGCCAGTGCGACGAGCGGCAGCAGCACCATCGCGGCCAGGCTGAAGCCGAGTGCCACGAGGAGTTTGCTCCACAGCAGCCTGGCCCGGGGCACGGGCGCGGCGAGCAGGTAGCGCAGCGAGGACCAGCCGGCCTCCGAGGCGACGGTGTCCCCGCAGAACAGTGCCACCGGCACCACGAGCAGGAACCCGGCCGAGACGAACAGGCAGGTCGCGGCGAAGTTCGCGGCGGACGCGGTCGCGGTGTCCATCAGGGTGATCCGGTCGCCGCCGCCCCGGGAGCCCGGGGTGCCGCCGATCGCGAAGGCGGTGATCAGGATGAACGGCAGCGCCGCCAGCACCCCGCCCATCAGCAGAGTGCGCCGCCTGCGCAGCTGCCGAACCGCCTCGACACGCAGCGGCAGGGTGCGCCGGGCCAGGTAGCCGGGCGCCTCGGCGGCGTGGGTGACATCGACTGCGGCACTCATGCGGAGCCTCCGGAGATCAGAGTGAGGAACGCGTCCTCCAGGCGACGGTGCGGCCCGACCCCCGTCAACGGCACGTCCAGCCGGACCAGTTCGGCGATCAGCCGGGAGGAGTTCGCGCCGTCGAGTCGGACGAGCAGGCCCAGCCCGTCGTCCGTACGGATGGCCGAGCCGATCCCGGGGAGTGCGGCGATCTTCTCCACCAGCGGTTCGGCGATCTCCTCGGCGGTGGCGACGAGCAGCATGTCGCCCGAGCCGGTGATTTCGGCGACCGGTCCAGCCTGGACGAGCCGGCCCCGGTCCATGACCACCAGGTGGGTGCAGGACTGCTCGACCTCGGAGAGGAGATGGCTGGAGACGATGACGGTCCGGCCCCCGGCCGCGTAACGGATCATCACGTCCCGCATCTCGCGGATCTGGGGCGGGTCGAGCCCGTTGGTCGGCTCGTCGAGGATGAGGAGGTCCGGCATGCCGAGCATGGCCTGGGCGATCGCGAGCCGCTGCCGCATGCCCTGGGAGTACGTACGCACGGCGCGGGCCAGCGCGTCACCGAGCCCGGCGATCTCCAGGGCCTCCTCGATGTGCGAGTCCCCGGCGGGGCGTCCGGTGGCCTGCCAGTACAGCTCCAGGTTGGCGCGCCCGGACAGGTGCGGCAGGAATCCGGCGCCCTCGACGAACGAGCCGACCCGGGACAGTACGGGCGCGCCCGGCCGGATGGCATTCCCGAAGACGCGGATCTCGCCGTCGTCGGGCGTGATGAGCCCCATCAGCATGCGGAGCGTGGTGGTCTTGCCCGCGCCGTTGGGCCCGAGGAGTCCGAGGACCTGGCCCTTCTCCACGCGGAAGGAGAGGTCCTGCACGGCGTACCTGTCGGCGGACTTGGCGTACTTCTTCGACAGTCCGGTGATCTGGAGGGGGACCTCGGCGAGCGCCGGGTCGGGGGTGGGGGTCGCGGTACGCCGCCGTGCAGTGAGCAGCAGTGCGAGAGCGACCGCGGCAGCCGCCGCCGGGAGCCCCCAGGTCCACCACGGCAGGGCGGCCGATGCCGTCTTCACCGCGGGGGCGGTGGGGACGGTCAGCGGGCCGTCGAGGGAGACGCTGTACGTGGTCGGCTCGGCCGGTGAGGCGTAGCCGAGGTCCGTGGCGGAGAGGACGAGCCGGAGCCGGTGTCCGGCGTCGAGTGCGTGGTCGACGGCGGGCAGGGTGAGCTCGACCGTCTTGTTCTGCCGCTCCGGTGTGATCCGGTAGGGGGCGACGAGCTGGGCGGGCAGCACCTGCTGCTTCCCGTCCGGCGAGACGTCGTACACCTTGCCGAACAGGACCGCGTCGCCCCGCCCGGCCGTCACCTTCACGCGGACGGTGGGCGATCCGGTGATGCGCATCGACGTATCGAGCGGTGCGGAGTCGAAGCGGGCGTACTGGCCGGGGAAGTCGATCGACAGACCGACGCCGAGGGACGAGAGCTGGGCGATGCCGCCGCCGACGCCCGGGACGGCGGAGATGGCGGGCGGGTTGGCACCGGCGGGGTTGCGGAAGGTCTGCGTCCGACGGTCCGCGGATCCGCCGCTCCGCCCGCCACTCGCCGGCGTACCTGCGCCTGCGCCTGCGCCTGCGCCCACGATGCCCGGCCCGTAGCTCGTCGCGGTCAGCGCGATCTCCCGGTCGCCGCTGGACAGCCCGGGATACGTGTCGCTGCTCGCCCCGCGCTGGAGCGCCGCCCCATCCGTGGAGTCGATGCCTCCGGTACGGGTGACGCGGAAGGCGGGTCCGGTGTCGGCTCCTTTGTCCTCCTTCAGATAGCGGTCGAACCAGGCCCCGATCCTGTTCTCGACCCGCCCGCTCTCCATGTCTCCGCCGTCGTGACCGCCCGCGATCCAGTCGACGGCGACGGGTGCGCCGTTCCCGCTGATCGTCCGCGCCATGGCATCGGCCTGGCCGAGCGGGAAGAGTGAGTCGGTCTGCCCCTGCACGATGAGCGCGGGCACCTTGATGCGGTCGCCGACGGCGCTCGGCGACCGCTCGCTGAGCAGCGCACGCGCGGCGGCGTCCGGCTTCCCGGAGACGGCGACCCGTTCGTACATGGCACAGAGCTGCTTCTCGAACTTCTCGCAACCGCCGCCCGAGGTGACGAAGATCCCGGCCCAGAGCTTCTTGAAGACCCCGTCTGGGAAGAGTGCGTCGGCGAGGTTCCAGTATGTGATCACCGGCGCGATGGCATCGACGCGCCGGTCGTACCCGGCGGCGAGAAGCGACACCGCGCCACCGTACGAGGCGCCCGTGACGCCGACCCGCGGGTCGCCCTTCGCGTCCAGCTGCACCTCGGGCCGCCGGGCCAGCCAGTCGATCAGCCCGGACACGTCCTTGACCTCGCGGTCGGGCGCGTTGAGCGAGATCTCCCCGCCGGACTTCCCGAATCCGCGGGCCGACCAGGTCAGGACGGCGTACCCGGCACCGGCCAGCTCCTCTGCCTGCGCCCGCACATCGTCCTTGGAACCGCCGAAGCCGTGCCCGATCAGCACGGCGGGCCGTCGCTCCGAACCACCGGACGTGAAGTACGAGGTGTCCAGGGACACCCCGTCGATCCGCATCGTCCGGTCCTCGCGGTGCACGGTGGGCGCACGGTCGTCGGCCACCGCGGTCCAGGTACCGGCACCCGCGAGCACGACGAGCGCGGCCAGGGCTGCCGCCCACCGGCCACGCTCACGGTTCCACCGGCGCCATCGGGAGTCAGGGGTCTGCATGTGTCGACCCTAAGCGCACGGCCCTCGCGCCCGGGCTGCCGCGAAGGGGAAGTGTCCGGCATCCTTCCGGCGTACGGCGCTCCCCGTCGTACTCCGTACGCGGTATGCCCGCCCGACTCGCCCCCGCCCGGCCCCTTCCCCCGACGGGGACTTCGCCATGCTGACGTGGAAGTTCGACGCCACCGCATGGCGGCGGACACTGATGGCCGTCCTCTACCGGCGGCGCGCCCACGAGAAGATCGCATAAAGGGCGGCACCGACCGGAATATGAAACTCCAGCGTTGCCTCCGGGGACAGGACCACTGACAATTCGATCAGTTTGAACATTCCTGGATCACCACCTTTATGGATTTTCCGATGTTCCGCGACTGCGGAATTCCCACTCCCCATGGGAGCCCGATGCGGCGGAACCCAGAAGGGCTCACAGGGGGGCTCACAACTCGCGCACTGGGCCCAACTAGCCCTGATCCTCGGTATGCTGAGGTCCAGGGAGGCGGCATGGCGGAGACCCAGCACGTGACACAGCGCGGAAATCCATGGCTGGAAAAGCTTGTGGCGGAATCAGGAATGAGCCACAAACGCCTCGCTCACCGGGTGAATGAGCTGTGCCTCGCCGACGGGAAGCCCAGCCACTACACGCACACCTCGGTGGCGAACTGGTGCCGGCGCGGAATGGTGCCGAAATGGCCGATACCCCGGCTCATCTGTATGTCGCTCTCCGAGGCGCTGGGCAGGCCGATGACCCTGCAGGACATCGGCATGCAGGGCGCGGAGGGTGACGCCTCTCAGTTGGGCCTGGAGTTCGCCCGTCGCCAGGACGACGCGGTGACCGAAGCAGCATCGTATTGGAGTGCAGTGAACCGCCGTCAGTTTCTCGCGAGCCAGACGTTCGCACTGTCCGCCTTCGCCACCCCGGTCACCCGGTGGCTGATCGACCCGGCGGAGGAGACCCGGTCGCGCAGCCAGGGGCCCGTGGTGGTCGGTGAGCACATCAAGGAACTACGGGAGGCGGCCGATGCCGCCCGGGTGTGGGACTCACGCTTCGGCGGTGCCAACTGGAAGTCCCGCTCACTCACCGAGTATCTGTACGAGCGGGTCGTCCCGCTGCTCAAGGGCAGCTACTCGGAGAAGGTCGGCCAGGACCTCTTCGGGGTGACCGCGGAGATGGCCCGGCTGGCGGGCTGGACCGCGTTCGACGCCGGTCAGCAGCATCTCGCCCAACGCCACTTCATCCAGGCGCTGCGCCTCGCCCGCGCCGGGGGCGACGCCAACCTGGGCTCGTACATCCTCAGCACGATGGCGATGCAGACCCTGATGCGCGGCTTCACCTCCGAGGCGATCGACATGGCCCAGGGCGCGTTTCAGCGCGGCCGCGCGCTGGAGCCACGGGTGGCGGGGTTCGCCAAGCTGATCGAGGCCAGGGCCCATGCCCGCGCGGGCGACGCCCCGGCCGCGAGCGCCTGCCTCGCCCGCGCCCAGAAACTCCAGGAATGCGGCGCCGACGGCGAGGGCCCGGCCTGGATCGGCTTCTTCACCCAGTCCAGGATCATCACCGACGCCACCGAGGTCTTCCGTGACCTCGGCAACCCCCGCGCCACCTTCGCCTGGCACGCCACCGGCGGCATGCCGGGCGACGCCTTCCTCCGCTCCCGCAGCATCCGCCTCTCCGTCCTGGCATCCGCCCATGCCCAGCAGGGCGACCTGGACCAGAGCCTGCACCTGGGCCGTGAATCCCTCTCCCTGTTCACGCGGCTGGGCAGCGTCCGCGGCATGGAGTACCTGCAGGTCTACAGCCGGTCCTTGGCCCCCTGGCGCAGGGACCCGCAGGTGGTGGACTTCATGGCGGAGATCCGCAGATCGACCCGGTCACTGACGGTGACCTGAGCACGTCACGGCCGGCCCTCCGGCCCGACCCGCATCGGCACGGGCACAGTTCCCGTCGGATACGGCGACTCGCACGGCAGAAGCGCCGTTGCCGCGTCGGTCCTCCCGGCGCGGACCAGTTCGTGGACCTGCCGGGCCAGCGGTGTGACGTCACGGATCGAAACCGTCCACTCATCGGCGTACCGCCGCGCCGCCTCGCCCGTGAGACCGAGTTGCAGGGAGCGGTGCGGGAGCGAATTGAGGTGGAGGTCGCGTTCGGGGTCCCACTGGACGCGGGCCGGGGACCGGCGCAGACTGCGCTGCCAGCTCGCACGGTCCGGGTGGACTCCCCTGACGTAGTGGGAGAGTTCGGCGTTGTCCAGCGCCCAGTCGAAGCCTTCGCGGCTGATCTCGACGGCCAGGACGGTCTCCTGGCCCTCCTTCATGGCCCAGCCGCAGCGGTACATCATCCACAGGAAGCTCGGCTTGATCCATGTCATGCGGTCGCGCTTCCAGGCGGTGGGGAAGCGTCCGTCACGGGCGGCGGGTAGGCCGATGAAGCGTGAGTAGGCCTGGTAGACGGTGATGGTGGTGTCCGTGTGCTGGGCGCGGATCTGGTGCTGCGGGGCGGCCGATGCTGTCATGTCGTCATCACAGCACCGGCCGGTCCGGTTCGGCGAGCGGGTTTCCGTGGCTCAGGGCGCCGTGAACAGGGACGGGAAGCGGGGTGCGAGCCAGGGCTTGCGGCCCCATGTCAGCACCCGGCCGCGGGCCATCGCCCCCCATGGATCGCACCGGCCGAGGGCGATCAGCAGGAAGGTGACCGGCTCGATGGAAATGGTGCAGTCGGGGCGGCGGAGCGGCTCGCGGCTGACGGCCACCACACCGTCGGTGACGGCCACCCCGAAGCTGGAGCCGCCACGCAGCCGGATCGTGTAGCGGGCGGTCAGGCCGGCGGATGCGGCGGAGACGACCCGCGGCATGACCGTGAGCATGAAGGGCATCGACAGCTCGACCCGGGTGCGGTCGAGCATGTGCGGACGGCCGAGCGCGCGGGCGAGGTCGTAGCCGTGGCCGAGCATGTGGGTGAGCAGGTACGAGCCGAGCTCTGCGAGATCCATCGAGCCCAGCGGCGTCTCCACCGGCTCGTCCGGTGCTCGACGTTCCGCGGCCCGGAGAAATGCGGCCGCCTGCGCCACGATCATGGCCGCCAGCGGATCCGCCCCACGTTCCTCGAACCCGGCGAGGGCGCGCTCGTTGGCCGCCGCCAAGCTCTGCGGCGTGCCGTCCCCGTAGCTGCGCTCGTGGCCCGCGGCGACCTCCGCCATCAGCTCGTTGGCCTGCGCCAGATGGGCGGCCGCCTCACCGAGCGTCCACTCGGATCCGGGGACGGGCACGCTCGTGTCCGTGCGGCCGCGCAGCAGCGCCGCTATCTCCTCGGCGGTGTCGCGTATCGCCTCGGCGAGCCCTTCGGGAAGCGTGTCGTGCCGCTCCCGGGCAGGCGTGGGTTCCACGGCTGTCTCCCCTCGTCCCTCTCCCCTGACCGGTCTCCGCGTTCGGGGCCCGGTGGACACGTGCAGAATGCCAGGCCGCGCGGGTCGGGTCAGCCCCTGGGCGGCATCGCGTCCGGCCCGCCGAGGCTCCTGCCCGGTCCGAGGCAGTCAGTCGGCCAGAGGCAAGGCGGCCGATATCTCGTTCCGCTCCTTGCGGCTGATCAGCGGGAAGATGATCTTCAGGCCTTGCTCCCTGTCCATCGAGGAGATGACGAAGGATGAGTTGAGCACCCGCTCCTTGATCTTCGAGCGGACGAGACCGGTGCGCGGGATCGTCATCAGGTGTTCTTCCGGCCGGGCGAACGTCGGGTTCGCGCGGAAGATGAAGATGCGGCGGTCGGTCATCGCCAAGTACATGGGGGTCGGCGTCGGGATCACGGCCATTGCGCCGCCGCTCAGGATCGCGGAAGCTGCCGCCATTGCCGCCGTCCGGCGCACGGTGACGGAACTCAGGCCCACGATGGCCGTCACCTCAACCTGCTCCCCGGGCTCGAGCATGGGGTCGACGGCGGCCAAGAGGAGCCGACGGCGCTTTCTGTTCACGGGAGTACTCCTGAAAAGTCGGGCGTGAGCCGTACGGGACTGTCCCGTGCGGCTTGCGGCTGTCCGGCACCGCAGGGGTCCCCGTGCCCGAAAAACGGCCGGGTCTCGGTCCCGCACAGTGCCCGGCCGGCGTGAGTCGTCGGCATACCTTGCCATACATGGTCAGGGGGCGGGCCGGACCCGGCCCGCCCCCTGAGCGCGCACCGGCAACCGCCGGTCCCTGAACCGGTGGTCAGCCCAGGATTCCGCCGGGCGACGATTACCTGCGAGGTAATTGAGGCGGCCGTGTGCCGGTCATTACCGTCCCCGTATGGGCCTTCGCGCCGCGGCCGCGCGGGTGAACGCCCCGGCACCCTCTTCTCCGATCTCCCCTCCGGTCCGCCGAGCGGCATCACGCTCGAGTCGTTCCTGCCGGCGAACACCAGGACCCGGGTCCTGCCCGGTCCGCCCACCCCGGTGTTCTCCGATGCCGGGACACCTCCGGCCCCACCCGGCACACAGCTGCGGATCAGCAACACGTTAAGGAAAGGAAGACCTCATGATGTCGTCCCAGAACGCGGGTACGGTCACGGCGGCAGGCGCCACCCGCTCCGACAGCCTGCTCCGGTTCGCCCTCCTGGCGGACGTCGTCCTCACCGGTGCGAACGGCATCGGATACCTCGTACTCGCCACGGTCCTGGACTCGTTCCTCGGCGTACGTCTCTCGGTGCAGTACCCGGTGGGCGTGTTCCTCACCCTGTACGCCCTGTGGGTGCTGGTCGTCTCCCGCCAGCAGAACATCAGCCGCGGCTCGGTCGCCGTCATCATCACCCTGAACGTGGCCTGGGCCGTGGCGAGCATCGCGGCGGTCGCCGTGGACGCGCTGAGCGCGACGGGGATCGGCAACGGGTGGATCGTGTTCCAGGGCCTGGTGGTGGCGGCCATGGGTGCGCTCCAGTACGTGGGCCTGCGGCGCATGTGAGAGCACGCCGGACGACCGTGGCCGCCGGACACCGCCCGTCCGCGCATGCCGACGGCCCGTACGGAAGCAGTCCGTACGGGCCGTCGGCGGGGAAGAGCAGCGGAACCAGTGGCGATCAGTGGTTACGCGGGAAGCCCAGGTCCACGCCCGCCGGGGCGTCCGCCGGGTCCGGCCAGCGGGTGGTGACGACCTTGCCACGGGTGTAGAAGTGCACGCCGTCGTTGCCGTAGATGTGGTGGTCGCCGAAGAGGGAGTCCTTCCAGCCACCGAAGGAGTGGTAGCCCACCGGCACCGGGATCGGCACGTTGACGCCGACCATGCCGGCCTCGATCTCCAGCTGGAAGCGGCGGGCGGCGCCGCCGTCGCGGGTGAAGATCGCGGTGCCGTTACCGAACGGCGAGGCGTTCATGAGGGCGACGCCCTCCTCGTACGTCTCGGTGCGCAGGACACAGAGCACCGGGCCGAAGATCTCGTCCTTGTACGCGTCCGAGTCGGTGGACACGTGGTCGAGGAGGGAGAGGCCGATCCAGTGGCCGCCCTCGAAGCCGTCGACGGTGTGGCCGGTGCCGTCGAGGACGACCTCGGCGCCCTGGGCCGCCGCGCCGGTGACGTAGGAGGCGACCTTGTCGCGGTGGGCCGCGGTGATCAGCGGACCCATCTCGGACGTCGGGTCGTTGCCGGGGCCGATCTTGATCTTCTCGGCCCGCTCCTTGATCTTGGCGACGAGCTCGTCACCGATGGCACCCACCGCGACGACCGCGGAGATCGCCATGCAGCGCTCACCGGCGGAGCCGTACGCGGCCGAGACCGCGGCGTCGGCGGCGGCGTCGAGGTCCGCGTCCGGCAGGACCAGCATGTGGTTCTTCGCACCGCCGAGCGCCTGGACGCGCTTGCCGTTGGCGGAGGCGGTGGTGTGGATGTAGCGGGCGATCGGGGTCGAGCCGACGAAGGAGACCGCGGCGACGTCCGGGTGGTTCAGCAGCCCGTCGACCGCGACCTTGTCACCGTGCAGGACGTTCAGCACACCATCCGGCAGACCGGCCTCGGCGGCCAGCTCGGCCAGCAGCATGGCGGCCGACGGGTCCTTCTCGCTGGGCTTGAGGACGAACGTGTTGCCGCACGCGATGGCCAGCGGGAACATCCACATCGGCACCATGGCCGGGAAGTTGAACGGCGTGATGCCCGCGACGACACCGAGCGACTGACGGATCGAGGAGACGTCGACCCGGCTGGAGACCTGGGTGGACAGCTCGCCCTTGAGCTGGGTCGTGATGCCACAGGCCAGCTCGACGATCTCCAGACCGCGGGCGACCTCGCCGAGCGCGTCGGAGTGCACCTTGCCGTGCTCGGCGGTGATCAGCTTGGCGATGTCGTCGCGGTGGGCGTCGAGCAGCGCGCGGTAGCGGAAGAGGACGGCGGTGCGGGCGGCCAGTGAGGACGTGCCCCACGTGGCGTACGCGTCCTTCGCTGCGGCGACCGCGGCGTCGACCTCTTCGAGGGAGGCGAGCGCGACCTGGGTGGTGACGGCGCCGGTGGCCGGGTCGGTGACCGGGCCGTAGTTGCCCGACGTGCCCTCGACGGTCTTGCCACCGATCCAGTGGTTGACGGTCTTCATTACGAAACTCCTTCAGGCCTTCAGAGGTGGCGGCGTCGGGCTGCGACTTGCCGGTCGTAGTCTTCCCGGGCTTTTACCGCCGACGGGCGGGTGGCCGTTTCGGCTACAGGAACATCCCACCACGCCTGCGCCGGAGGGGGGCCCGACACTGTGTCTGCCGTTTCGGTCTCGACGTAGACACAAGTGGGGCGGTCCGCACTCCGTGCCTCGGTGAGGGCTTCGCGCAGGTCATGGACGGTCTTCGCGCGCAGCACTCGCATTCCGAGGGAGGCCGCGTTGGCGGCGAGATCGACGGGCAGCGGGGGGCCGGTGAAACTCCCGTCGGCGCTTCGGTGCCGGTAGGCCGTGCCGAAGCGTTCGCCGCCGACCGTCTCGGAGAGCCCGCCGATGGAGGCGTAGCCGTGGTTCTGCAGGACGACGACCTTGATCGGGAGGTTCTCCTGCACGGCGGTGACGATCTCGGTGGGGTTCATCAAGTAGGTGCCGTCGCCGACGAGCGCCCAGACGGGACGGCCGGGGGCGGCCAGCTGTACGCCGATCGCGGCCGGGATCTCGTATCCCATGCAGGAGTAGCCGTACTCCACGTGGTACTGGCGCCGGGAGCGGGTCCGCCACAGCTTGTGCAGGTCGCCGGGGAGCGAACCCGCGGCGTTGATCAGGATGTCGTCGTCGGTGACCAGGGTGTCGAGGACGCCGAGGACCTGGGCCTGGGTGGGCCGGGCGTGGGGGTCGTCTGCGGCGAACGCGGCGTCGACGCGCTGCTCCCAGCGCTCCTTCGCCTCGGTGTACTCGGTCTCGTACGCCGGGTCGACGCGGTAGTTCCGCCCGTTCAGTGCCCCGGTCAGTGCTTCGAGGGCGGTGCGGGCGTCTGCGACGAGCGGGAGCGCGGCGAGCTTGTGGGCGTCGAAGCCGGTGATGTTGAGGTTCAGGAAGCGGACCGCCGGGTTGGAGAAGAGCGTGGCGGAGGCGGTGGTGAAGTCGGAGTAGCGGGTGCCGATGCCGATGACCAGGTCGGCGCTGCGGGCCAGGTCGTCGGCGGCCGCGGTGCCGGTCGAGCCGACGCCGCCGACATCGGCGGGATGGTCGTGGCGCAGCGAGCCCTTGCCCGCCTGGGTGGAGGCGACCGGGATCCGGGTGGCGGCGGCGAACGCGGCGAGGGTCTCCTCGGCGCCGCTGTGGTGGACGCCTCCGCCTGCGACGATCAGCGGTCGGCGGGCAGTGCGCACGGCCCGTACCGCCTGGTCCAGCTCATGGGCGTCGGGCGCGGGCCGGCGTACGTACCAGATGCGCTCGGTGAAGAACTCCTCCGGCCAGTCGTACGCCTCCGCCTGGACGTCCTGCGGCAGCGCGAGCGTGACCGCGCCGGTTTCCGCCGGGTCGGCGAGGATCCGCATCGCCTGGAGGGCGGCCGGGACGAGCGCCTCGGGGCGGGTGATCCGGTCGAAGTAGCGGGACACGGGGCGCAGACAGTCGTTGACGGAGACATCGCCGGCGGACGGGATTTCGAGCTGTTGCAGGACGGGGTCGGCGGGGCGGGTCGCGAAGGTGTCGCCGGGCAGGAGCAGGACGGGGAGGTGATTGATCGTGGCGAGGGCGGCACCGGTGACGAGGTTGGTGGCGCCGGGGCCGATGGACGTGGTGACGGCGTGTGCGGAGAGCCGGCCGGACTGGCGGGCGTACCCGACGGCGGCGTGCACCATGGACTGCTCGTTGCGGCCCTGGAGGTAGGGCATGGAGGGCCCGGTCTCCAGCAGTGCCTGGCCGACTCCGGCGACGTTGCCGTGGCCGAAGATGCCCCAGGTGGCGCTGATCAGACGGTGCCGCCGGCCGTCGCGCTCGGTGTACTGGCGGGCGAGGAAGGAGACCAGGGCCTGGGCGGTGGTGAGCCTGCGGGTGCTCATCGGGATGCCTCCTGACCGGAGATACCGGAGGGGCCGGGGAGTCCGTGGAGCGGGAGCCGGGGGTCGACCGGCTGCGCCGGCCAGGTGTCGCGGATCCAGCCGTGATCGGGGTGGTCGCTGATCAGCCACTCCCGCTGCTCCCCCGGGCCGGCCATCACATTGAGGTAGTACATGGTGTGGCCGGGGGCGGCGATGGACGGGCCGTGCCAGCCGTCGGGGATCAGGACCGCGTCGCCGCTGCGGACCTCGGCGAGGACATCCGTGCCGCCGTGCCGGGACGGGGAGACACGGTGATAGCCGAACCCGGCCGTGCCGCCCCGCTCCTGGATCTCGAAGTAGTAGATCTCTTCGAGGACCGACTCGGCTCCGGGGCGGTGCTCGTCATGTTTGTGCGGCGGATAGGAGGACCAGTTGCCGCCCGGGGTGAGGACCTCGACGGCGATCAGCCGGTCGCACTCGAATGTGTCGGCGGCGGCGAAGTTGTTGACCTGGCGCGAGCAGGTCCCGGCGCCGCGCAGCTCCACGGGTACCTCCGGCGCGGGGCCGTAGCGAGCGGGGAGTCGTCGCTCGCACTTCGCTCCTGCCAGGGCGAAGCGGCCTCCTGCGCCGGAGGCGATCTGCGCATGGGCGTCGCGTGGTACGTAGGCGAAGTCGGATACCCCGCTGAACACGCTTTCCCGGCCCAGCAGTTCAAAGATCTCACCTGAGGTGTGCACCGTACAGCCACCGGTCAATGGAAGGACGATCCACTCACTCTCCCCGGTGACAAGTGTGTGAACACCGCCGGGCCGCAGCTCCACCACACGCAGGCTCGACCGGTCCCAGCCGGCCCGCTTCGGATCGATGTCCAGGGCGTACGGTGCCTCCGCCGCGCTGCCCGCGGGCAGATGCCACCGGTGCCCAGGCCGTTCCCGTACGCGTTCCTCATGGTCCGTCGTCATGCCTTCTCCCTACCCGTCCCTGTCCACTCGCTACAGCAGTGCCACGGCCGTGTCGACGGCACCGGCCACATCCCCGTCGACCGGATAGAGCAGCGACCTCCCCACCACCAGCCCCTGAACGGTGGGAAGTCGCAGCGCGCCACGCCATTTCTCGTACGCGCCCTCCTGGTCGCCGCCCACCTCGCCGCCCAGCAGCACGGCAGGCAGCGTCGATGTCTCCATCACGCGCGCCATGTGGTCGGGGTTCTCGGTGACGGGGACCTTGAGCCAGGTGTACGCGGAGGTGCCCGCGAGCCCCGAGGCGATGGCGATCGACGTGGTCACCGCGGCCGCGCCGAGGTCGTTGCGGACCTTGCCGTCGACCCGGCGGCAGAGGAACGGCTCGACGAAGACCGGCAGCCGGTGCGCGGCCATGGCGTCGACGGCGCGGGCGGTGGCGTGCATGGTGTCGAGGGAGCCGGGGTCGTCGTAGTCGATGCGGAGCAGCAGCTTGCCCGCGTCGAAGCGGAGCCGGGCGAGGTCGTCGGGGCGGTGGCCGGTGAAGCGGTCGTCGAGTTCGAAGGAGGCGCCCGCGAGTCCGCCGCGGTTCATCGAGCCGATGACGACCTTGTCCTCCAACGCGCCGAGGAGCAGCAGGTCGTCGAGGATGTCGGCGGTACCGAGGACACCGTCGACGCCGGGGCGGGAGAGGGCGAGGCAGAGCCGCTCCAGGAGCTCGAACCGGTTGGCCATGGCCAGTTCGTGCCCGCCGGCGGCGAAGGAGCCGCGGGCCGGATGGTCCGCCGCGATGATCATCAGGCGCCCGCTGTCACCGACGAGGGGTCGTCTGCGGCGGCGGGCGGCGGCCTCGGCGACGGCTTCGGGGTGGCGCACGCGCAGCCGTACGAGGTCGGCCACGGAGGAGGCCGCGGGTGTCATGAGACCACCCCGGGCCCGGTTCCGGGTTCGCGTTCGCCGGCGGTGACGGCGCCGCGGACGAGTGCCTCTTCCACCTCGTGGGGGAAGGGCATGGCGGGCGAACAGGCGAGCCGGGAGGCGACGATGGCGCCGGCCGCGTTGGCGTACCGCATGATGCGCTCGGTCTCCCAGCCGGCGAGCAGCCCGTGGCAGAGCGCCCCGCCGAAGGCGTCTCCGGCGCCGAGGCCGTTGACGACGTCCACGGGCAGGGGCGGGACGTCGGCGACGGTGCCGTCCCGGTGGACGGCGAGGACACCCTTGGGGCCCTGCTTGACGACGGCGAGCTCGACCCCGGCGGCAAGCAGGGCGCGGGCGGCCGCATACGGCTCGCGTTCCCCGGTGGCGATCCGGCACTCGTCGAGATTGCCGACGGCGACGGTGGCGTGGGCGAGGGCCTCGCGGTAGCGCGCGGTGGCCGTGGGGGCCACGAGGTGGTCCGCGCCGGGGTGATCGGGCTCGTGGGTCCAGAACATCGGGCGCCAGTCCAGGTCGAAGACCGTGCAGCAACCCGGCGCAAGGCCTCGCTCGTTGCCGGACTCCGACCGCGCCTCGCTCCTGGCGCGCAACGCCGCCAGCGTCGCCGTGCGGCTGGGTTCCGCGCACAGTCCGGTGCCGGTCATCCAGAAGACCCGGGCCGCCCGGATCGCGTCCAGGTCGAGTTCCGCTTCGTGGATCTCCAGGTCGGGCGCCTTGGGCAGGCGGTAGAAGTAGAGGGGGAAGTCGTCCGGCGGAAAGATCTCGCAGAAGGTCACCGGCGTCGGATACGCGTCGACAGACGTCACCCATCGGTCGTCCACCCCGAACTCGAGCAACTGCTGGTGGAGATAGTCCCCGAACGCGTCCCGGCCGGTGCGTGTCACCACCGCCGTCCGCCGGCCGAGCCGGGCGGCCGCAACAGCCACATTGGCCGGTGAGCCGCCGAGGAACTTCCCGAACGTGTCGACCTGAGCCAGCGGCCGTCCGGTCTGCAGGGGGTAGAGGTCCACCCCGATCCGCCCCATGGTGATCACGTCGTACATCTCGGGCATACACGTCCCTTCGACCGGCGACCGGAGCGGCTGCCCCCAGGTCTAGCCCTCTCTTCGGAACCCTGTCAACATTTTGTCCGGACATAAGGACGTTCTCTTGACACTCGTCTTCCGGCGCCGAATTCTTGGCCGCATGACCTCCTCCGCTTCCGCTCCGGCCCGCATCCGCATCGGCTCGGCACCCGACTCCTGGGGGGTCTGGTTCCCCGACGATCCCCGCCAAGTGCCGTGGCAGCGCTTCCTCGACGAGGTGTCCGAGGCGGGTTACGAGTGGATCGAGCTGGGCCCGTACGGCTACCTCCCGACCGAACCGGCCCGCCTCGCCGAGGAGACCGGCCGCCGCGGACTCACCGTCTCCGCGGGCACCGTTTTCACCGGATTGCACCACGGCCCGGACGTCTGGGAACGGACCTGGGCGCATGTCGCCGACATCGCGGCACTCACCCGGGCGATGGGTGCCGGGCATCTGGTGGTCATCCCGTCGTTCTGGCGCGACGACAAGACCGGCGAGATCCTTGAGGACCGCACTCTCACCGCGCAGCAGTGGCGCCACCTCACCACGCAGACGGAGCGGCTGGGCCGCGAGGTACGGGACCGTTTCGGACTGCGGATCGTCGTCCATCCGCATGCCGACACCCATATCGACAGCGAGGAGAACGTCAACCGGTTCCTCGACGCCACCGATCCCGACCTGGTCTCGCTCTGTCTCGACACCGGCCACTACGCCTACTGCGGCGGGGACAGCGTCAAGCTGATCGAGACCTACGGCGAGCGGATCGGCTATCTGCACCTCAAGCAGGTCGACCCGGACGTCCTGGCCGAAGTCGTTGCGGACGAGGTGCCGTTCGGGCCGGCCGTGGCACGGGGCGTCATGTGCGAACCGCCGAACGGCGTACCCGCCCTGGGTCCCGTGCTGGACGCGGCCCGACGGCTGGACATCGATCTGTTCGCGATCGTCGAGCAGGACATGTATCCGTGCCCGCCCGACAAGCCCCTGCCGATCGCCCGTCGCACCCGCGCCTTCCTCCGCTCCTGCGGCACACCGGCGCAGACACCCGCACCCGAACAGGACACACCGAACCGGGCACGGATGTGACGTCCCGGCGGCGTGCGGTGTTGTGCTCGCAGAGAAGCGGGTGCGATCCCTTCCGCACCCCGTGACCGCACGAGGAGCAACTCACCGTGATCCGAAAGACGCCTCTCTCCGCGAGGACGGCAGGGGCCTCGGCCCTGGCCGCACTCGCCCTGGCCGCCGCCCTCACCACCGCCCCCGGCGCCTGGGCCGCCGGGCACGCCCCGGAGCAGCCGCTCTTCTCGCCCGGCGCGGCCTGCGTGTTCTACGACGGTAATCAGCTGACCTTCTTCGGCGAGCAGGGCGAACGGGTCTCCGAGGTGCAGTGCCTTCTGGCCAACCGCCGCTATCTGCCGTGGAGTGCCGTCGACGGCACCTTCGGGACGACGACCCTCGCCGCTGTTCGGCGCTTCCAGGCGGACCACCCGCCACTCGTCCCGGACGGCCTGGTCGGTCCGCGGACCTGGTTCGCGCTCTGGCACGCGTAGGGCGTGTTTCGAATGTCCCGCCTGCCGGGCGGGACATTCGAAACGCGCCCTGGCCGACTCCGGCCCGAATGCACGCCTTCTGTCACAGATATCACTCCCTCGTCACACATGTCCGCGTTACGCGGGTCTTCCGTCACAGGCATTCAACAGCCCCTCCCCGCTCGTCACTCCGTGTCGTTCACCGGACACAGGCTGAGTGATCGTCAGCGTCCGTGCCGCGGCTCTCCCGACAGCCCCCCGGCTGCCGCCGCGGCGCAGAGAGGTGTCACTTATGACGGACAGAAGGCTCTGGTCCTACAAGGACATTGCCGCGCACATCCGGGTGCAGCCGGAGACCGTTCGCTCGTACCGCAAGCACGGTCTCCTTCCCGCACCCGACCACGTGGAGAGCGGTAAGCCCTACTGGTACGCGGACACCGTCCGCGCCTGGGTCGCTGCCCGCCCGAGCAACCGAGGCCGCAAGGGCTGACGCCCTCCCCCTCCCTCCGTCCGTTCCAGGCCCCGTACAGCGACCGCGACCCGGCGCCGCACGGGGCCTCCGTCCGTTCTACGCCCCGGCGCTGATCCTGTACCGATCGGGAGCGGCAGCGGACATGTCCTCGGCGGGGGCAGGTACGGACCCCCCTTCGCTCAGCCCGAACCGCTGGTGGAAGGCCCGCAGCGGTGCGGGTGCCCACCAGGTCACCCGGCCCATCAGCTTCATCACCGACGGCACCAGCAGGCTCCGCACCACCATGGCGTCCATCAGCACGGCCAGCGCGATGCCGAGGCCGAGCATCTTCGTGTTGGTCACCCGCGACGTACCGATGGCGACCATCACCACCGCGAGGATCACGGCAGCCGCAGTGATCAGTCCGCCGGTGTGCCTCAACCCGAAGGTCACCGAATGCTCGTGGTCACCGGTGCGGTCGTACTCCTCCTTGATCCGGGAGAGCAGGAACACCCCGTAGTCCATGGAGAGTCCGAAGGCGACGCAGAACATCAGTACGGGCAAGGTCGTCTCTATGTCCCCTGTGCTGGTGAAGGAGAGCAGTCCGGACAGATGCCCTTCCTGGAAGACCCAGACGACCGCTCCGAACATCGCTGTCAGGCTCAGAGCGTTGAGCACCACTGCCTGGAGCGGGATGAGCACGCTGCCGGTGAGCAGGAAGACCAGCAGCAGCGTCACAAGGACGATGATGCCCACCGCCCACGGCAGCCGGTCCGCGATGGCGTCCTTGGAGTCGACGAGGACCGCCGCCGCGCCCGTCACCGAGGTGTCGAACGGGGCGGGCTGGGCCCGGAGCTCGCGTACGAGTTGCTGGGACTCCTCCCCCACGGCCTCCCCCTCGGGCAGCACACCGAAGTATGCGGACCGCCCCTCCGTCACCGGCCCGTCGACTCGGAGAACGCCGGGGAGTGCAGCGATCCTGTTCCGGTAGTCGGCGTACTGAGCGGGCGTCGCGCTGCCCTCCGCGAGGACTTCGAGGCCGCCGCCGGGGCTGCCGGGGAAGCCGTCCCGTATGTGCTGCTGGACGACATGCGACTCGGCACCTGCGGGCAGCTGCCGGTCGTCCGCCGTACCGAACTTCACTCCGAGGAACGGCAGTCCGAGCAGGACCAGGCCCACGGCGGTGAGGGCGGCGAAGACCGGCGCCCGGCGCATCACCAGGGTCGCGAACCTCCCCCACCCCTTGCCCGCGGTGTCCGGCTCGTGGTGCGCCTCGCTCCCCCGGCGGCGCAGCAGTCGGCGCAGGTCCAGGGAGTTGACCCGAGTGCCGAGAAGCATCAGCGCGGCCGGCAGCAGGATCAGCGCGGCAGCGGCGGCCAGCAGAACCACGGCGATCCCCGCATAGGCGAACGAGCGGAGGAAGTACTGCGGGAAGACCAGCATCGCGGCCAGCGAGACCGCCACGGTCAGCGCGGAGAACAGCACCGTGCGCCCCGCGGTGCGCAGCGTCGCGCCCACCGCCGCCCGGGTGTCCGCTCCCGCCGCGAGCTCCTCGCGGAACCGGCGCACGATGAACAGGGCGTAGTCGATGGCGAGTCCGAGACCGAGGGCCGTGGTGAGGTTCTGGGCGAAGACCGAGACGTCGGTGAATTCGGTGATGCCCCGCAGCACGGCGTTGGTCCCCAGGATCGCGACGACGCCGACCCCGAGCGGCAGCAGGGCCGCGATCGCGCTGCCGAAGACCATGACCAGCAGCACCAGAGTGACCGGGAGGGCGATCATCTCGGCCCGCAGCAAGTCTTCCTGAATGATCGTCTGCATCTCGTGCCGTACGGCGACGGGGCCGCCGACCGAGACCTTCACCGGGCCGTGCACCCCTCGGTAGGTGGGTGCTATCCGGTCCAGGACCTCGCCCACCGCCTTGTCGTGGCCCTCGATCCTGGCCGCGATCAACGCCTCCCGCCCGTCCTTGGCGCGGAGCGCGGGCGACTTGCTCTGCCAGTACGAACCGACGCCCGTGATGTCCTTCTCCGCAGCCAGCTCCTCGGTGAGCCGTGCGGCCTCGGCGGCCACCGCGGGGTCGTCCACGGAAGTGCTGCCGCTGTCGACCAGCAGCAGCAGGTTGGGCTGGGACGCGGGAAACTCGCGCTCCAGCGCCTTGGTCGTATAGGTGGACTCGGCGTCGGGGGCCTCCCAGCCACCGCTGCCCATCCGGTCGGCGACGCCGCTGCCCGCGAACACCGCGAGCGCCGTGATCACCAGGGCGGCCAGCAGCGCGAGCCGCGGCCGCGCGGTGACGAACCGGGTCCAGCCCCCCAGGCGCTCCGGGCGGTTGACTTGAGGCATGGTGCGATGTCCCCTTCCCCCAGACCCGGGCGGCACAGGGCAGCATGGGTCACTCGTTGCCACATACACTGGCAAACACGAGTCATCGCTCGCGTTTCACAAGAATGCGAGCGCCCACTCGCGTTTGTCAAACGCGTGAGGAAAGCTGGGGATTATCGTGTCGGAGGCCAGATCCGGAGCCGCCGGGAGCAAGGACGCCACCGGGGACGCGCGCGCCGACGGGCGCGCGGACACCACCGCCGGCCGGCCTCGCCGCCGTCAGGCCCGCGGCGAAGCCCGCATCGCCCAGCTCCTCAAAGCGGCCGCCAGCGTCTTCTGCTCGACCGGCTACACCGCGGCGAGCACCAACGCCATCGCCCGCGAGGCCGGCGTCTCGCCCGGCACGCTCTACCAGTTCTTCCCGAACAAGGAGGCCATCGCCGTCGAGCTCGGCGACCAGCTCCTCGAACGCTGGCGCGAGACGTACGGAGCGGCCTTCCTGCCGGACAATCTGGCACTTCCCCTCGACCAGATGCTGGACGCCACCCTCGACCCGCTGATCACGTTCAACTGCGAGAATCCGGCCTTCACCGTCCTGATGCACGGCTCCGAGATCCCCGGCGTGATCATCCACGAGCACGACACCCTGCACACGACGATGCTCTCCCGGGTCGAGGCCATCCTCGGCGGCTACCTCCCGGACACGCCGCCCGCCGAGATCACCCGCATCGCCACCATGATCTTCATCCTCTTCAAGGCGGGACTCGACGTGATCATGGCCCACGAGGGCGAGGAGCGGGAGGCATACATCAGGGAGCTGAAGACCGTACTCCTCCGCTACCTCGAGCCACTGGTCGGCGACCGGACCCTCCGGACCCCCTCGTCCGCCCCGGCCGCCGCTCCACCGAATGGCCGATAGCACGCGAAGCGACATCACCCCCCCCTCGCATTCATACCCCCTAGGGGTATAGAGTTCTACGTGTTGGGGCGCACCGGTCTTCCCTGGGCTCCCTGGCGCCACGTTGAAGCTGTACGCGTCGAAGAGGAGAACACCATGACCGCCGAGACCCAGCTCCCCCAGGCCACCGGCTCCTGCTGCTCGCCCGGCGGCTCCTGCCAGGACGGGGCGGGCACCGAAGCAACGGCAGGTGCAGTCACCACCGTCTACCGGGTGACGGGCATGACCTGCGGGCACTGCGAAGGCGCCGTCTCCGAGGAGATCTCCGGCATCGAGGGCGTCACCTCCGTGAAGGCCGTGGCCTCCACCGGAGAGGTGACCGTCGTCTCCAAGGCGCCGCTGTCCGAGGACGCCGTCCGCGCCGCGGTCGACGAGGCGGGTTACGAGCTCGCCGGCCAGGTCTGAGCGCCGTCCGGGCCCACCCGGACACCCCACGGACCCGCACCACCAGCATCACCCGCATCACCTGCACCACCCCTTGCGCCACCGGGCCGGACCGACCAGCAGATACTGGTGAGTCACGGCCCGGTCGGCATTTCAGGAGTTCGGACATGCACAGCGCAACAGAGGCCGAAGCCCCGGCAGTCGCAAGTTCGGAAGCGGAACTCACGATCGGCGGGATGACCTGCGCCTCGTGCGCGGCCCGCGTCGAGAAGAAGCTCAACCGGATGGACGGCGTCACCGCGTCCGTGAACTACGCGACAGAGAAAGCGCGCGTCGCGTTCGGTGCCGGGACCCGGCTGGCCGACCTGATCGCCACGGTCGAGAAGACCGGATACACCGCACAGCCGGTACAACGGCCCGCGCCGACGCCGCCCCCGCTGCCCGCTGAAACGCTCTCGCCGCCCGCGGCCACCGGCCCCACCGAGGTCGAGCGGACCGAAGATACCCGACAGATCCGGGACACCGAAGAGGCGGCGGACACCGACACCGCGCCGGAGGAAAGCGAAGCCGAGCGCAGCGCGGCCGACGCCCTCGCCGCCCTGCGGCAGCGGCTGGTCGTCTCGGCCGTCCTCGCCGCCCCCGTCGTGCTCCTGGCCATGGTCCCGTCCCTCCAGTTCGACAACTGGCAGTGGCTCTCCCTCACGCTCGCCGCCCCCGTGGCCGTCTGGGGCGGACTGCCCTTCCACCGCGCCACCTGGACCAACCTCCGGCACGGCGCGGCCACCATGGACACCCTCGTCTCCGTCGGCACGCTCGCCGCGTTCGGCTGGTCGCTCTGGGCGCTGTTCTTCGGGGACGCGGGCATGACCGGGATGCGGCACGGCTTCGACTTCTCGGCCTCACGCGCAGTGGGGTCTCCCCTGCTCGAGCGGAGCCGAGAGCTCGGGGAAAGCTCCTCCACCATCTATCTGGAAGTGGCCGCCGGGGTCATCACCTTCATCCTGCTGGGCCGCTATCTGGAGACGAAGTCCAAGCGCAAGGCCGGTTCCGCGCTGCGTGCGCTGATGCACCTGGGCGCGAAGGACGTCTCCGTCCTCAGGGATGGCACCGAAGTGCGCGTCCCCGTCGCCCGGCTCACCGTCGGCGACCACTTCGTGGTCCGTCCCGGCGAGAAGATCGCCACCGACGGCACCGTCACCGAGGGCACCTCCGCCGTGGACGCGTCGATGCTCACCGGCGAGTCCGTTCCGGTCGATGTGAACGTCGGGGACTCCGTCACCGGCGCCACCGTCAATGTCTCGGGCCGCCTCGTCGTGCGCGCCACCCGGATCGGCGCCGACACCCAGCTGTCCCGGATGGCCAGGCTCGTCGAGGACGCCCAGAACGGAAAGGCCGAGGTGCAGCGTCTCGCCGACCGGATCTCCGCGGTCTTCGTCCCGGTCGTCCTGCTGCTCGCGCTGGTCACCCTGGTCGTCTGGCTGCTGTTCACGGACGACGTGACAGCCTCGTTCACCGCCGCCGTCGCCGTACTGATCATCGCCTGCCCCTGCGCGCTCGGCCTCGCCACTCCCACCGCGCTCATGGTGGGGACCGGGCGCGGCGCGCAGCTCGGCATCCTGATCAAGGGCCCGGAGGTCCTGGAGACCACGCGGCGTATCGACACGATCGTCCTGGACAAGACCGGCACGGTCACCACCGGCCGGATGATGCTGCTGGACGTCCACGTGGCGCCCGGCACCGACGCGACGCAGCTGCTGCGGCTGGCCGGCGCCCTGGAGCACGCCTCCGAGCACCCGATCGCCCAGGCCGTCGCCACCGGCGCCGCCGAACGCACCGGGGCCGCGCTCCCCGCCGTCCAGTCCTTCGCCAACGTCCCGGGGCTCGGGGTACGCGGCACCGTTGACGGGCACCAGGTGCTCGTCGGACGCCCCCAGCTGCTCACCGACGCCGGGATCGCCGTCCCCGAGGCACTGTCCGGCTCCCTCGCGGACGCGGCGGCCCAGGGACGTACGTCCATCGTGGTCGCCTGGGACGGCGAGGCGCGTGGCGTTCTCGGGGTCGCCGACGCGATCAAGGACTCCAGTGCGACAGCCGTCGCCGAGCTGCGCGCCCTCGGCCTCAGGCCGGTGCTGCTGACCGGCGACAACCGGGCCGTGGCGGACGCCGTCGCCCGTGCCGTCGGCATCGACGAGGTCTACGCCGAGGTGCTCCCCGAGGAGAAGGTGCACGTCATCGAGCGGCTCCGGGCAGAGGGCTGTTCGGTCGCGATGGTCGGGGACGGTGTCAACGACGCGGCGGCCCTCGCCACCGCCGACCTCGGGCTGGCCATGGGCACCGGCACGGACGCCGCGATCGAGGCGAGCGATCTCACCCTCGTTCGTGGAGATCTCAAGGTGGCCGCCGATGCCATCCGGCTCTCACGGCGCACCCTGACCACGATCGAGGGCAACCTTTTCTGGGCATTTGGCTACAACGTTGCCGCCCTACCCCTTGCGGCGTTTGGCCTGCTCAACCCTATGATTGCCGGAGCGGCGATGGCCTTCTCATCGGTCTTCGTCGTGACGAACAGCCTGCGGTTGCGCGCCTTCACGTGATTTCCACAAAGAGATCTAGATCACATCGGTTTGAGGGTAACCATCCGGTGGGTTCGCGAGTCTAAGAGTGCGATGCCAAGGATGTCTTGGGGGACGTCCGACGAAGCGTCTTGGGGGATGCTTCAGGCAAGCGTTGGCCGGGGCACGTGCACCGGGGAGCTTTGAGCGGCCCTCCCGAAAGTACGTACCCCGGCAGACCGCGAGACGTGCAACCGCAGTGACGTGATGCAGCAGTACCGAGGAATACCCAGGAGCTTCGGCTCCCGCAGACGCCCGGCCGGATCCCGTGGGGGGAATCCGCTCCGGGATATGGGAAGCGCCTCGCTGTCGGCCCGTGGGGGGATCGATGGCGGGGCGCTTCTCGCTCCATGCGGGGCGGGCCGAGTACGCGAATCGCCCCGGACACCGCGCTCTGTGCGAAAGCGCGGTACACGGGGCGAAGGCAGCCCGGCCGCTGCGGCCGGGGTGGTGCAGGGGTGCTACGAGATTCAGCGGCTCTCGACCGGGACGAAGTCGCGCAGGACCTCGCCGGTGTAGATCTGGCGCGGGCGGCCGATGCGGGATCCCGGCTCCTTGATCATCTCGTGCCACTGGGCGATCCAGCCGGGGAGCCGGCCGAGCGCGAAGAGCACGGTGAACATCTCGGTCGGGAAGCCCATGGCCCGGTAGATCAGACCCGTGTAGAAGTCCACGTTGGGGTAGAGGTTGCGCGAGACGAAGTACTCGTCGGAGAGCGCGTGCTCCTCCAGCTTCAGCGCGATGTCGAGCAGCTCGTCGGACTTGCCGAGCGCCGACAGCACGTCGTGGGCCGCAGCCTTGATGATCTTGGCGCGCGGGTCGAAGGACTTGTAGACGCGGTGACCGAAGCCCATCAGCCGTACGCCGTCCTCCTTGTTCTTCACCTTGCGGATGAAGGAGTCGACGTCGCCACCGTTGGCCTGGATGCCCTCGAGCATCTCCAGCACCGACTGGTTGGCGCCACCGTGCAGCGGGCCCCACAGCGCCGAGATACCGGCGGAGATCGAGGCGAACATGTTCGCCTGCGAGGAGCCGACCAGACGCACGGTGGAGGTCGAACAGTTCTGCTCGTGGTCCGCGTGCAGGATGAGCAGCTTGTCGAGCGCGGAGACGACGACCGGGTCCAGCTCGTACTCCTGGGCGGGGACCGAGAAGGTCATCCGCAGGAAGTTCTCGACGTACCCGAGGTCGTTGCGCGGGTAGACGAAGGGGTGACCGATCGACTTCTTGTACGCGTACGCGGCGATCGTCGGCAGCTTGGCCAGCAGGCGGATCGTCGAGAGGTGGCGCTGCTCCTCGTCGAACGGGTTGTGGCTGTCCTGGTAGAACGTGGACAGCGCGCTGACGACCGAGGACAGCATGGCCATCGGGTGGGCGTCGCGCGGGAAGCCGTCGAAGAACCGCTTGACGTCCTCGTGCAGCAGCGTGTGCTGGGTGATCTCGTTCTTGAAGGTCGACAACTGGTCGACCTTGGGAAGCTCACCGTTGATGAGCGTGTACGCGACTTCCAGGAACGTCGAGCGCTCGGCGAGCTGCTCGATGGGATAGCCGCGGTACCGCAGGATGCCCTGCTCGCCGTCAAGGTAGGTGATGGCGGATTTATATGCGGCGGTGTTGCCGTATCCGCTGTCCAGCGTCACCAGGCCGGTATTGGCCCGGAGCTTCCCGATGTCGAAGCCCTTGTCGCCGACGGTGCTGTCGATCACCGGGTAGGTGTACTCGCCATCGCCGTACCGCAGTACTACAGAGTTGTCGCTCACGTCATCCCTCACCGACGTAGTGGCTCTACTTCGAGATTCCCTGACTGTCTCCACCCTCCTCCATTTGGCTCAGGAGAGTGCACTCGGGGTCGTCCATTGGACCTACTGACGGCACTGAGTGCCGCCAGATTACTCATCCTGCCCCCTTGACTCCGGTTCCGGAAGGGCTCCGTGATGTTTGCCACCGATTTGATCGATCATTTTTCCGCTGATCCTCCGCTCGCCCCTCCACGCAGCCGGTAATCCAGCGCCGTACAGCGTCTACCGGCGGAAACCGTGCGGACCGCCTGGCCGATCGCCTGCCGGGAGCCGACCAGCACGACGAGCTTCTTCGCCCTTGTCACAGCCGTGTACAGCAGGTTCCGCTGGAGCATCATCCAGGCGCTCTTGGTCACGGGGATGACGACGGCCGGGTACTCGCTGCCCTGGGAGCGGTGGATCGTCATGGCGTACGCGTGGGCCAGCTCGTCCAGCTCGTCGAAGTCGTAGGGGATCTCCTCGTCCTCGTCGGTGAGGACCGTCAGCTGCTGTTCATCGAGGTCGAGCGAGGTGACGACGCCGACCGTGCCGTTGAAGACGCCGTTCTCCCCCTTGTCGTAGTTGTTTCGGATCTGGGTGACCTTGTCGCCGACGCGGAAGACCCGGCCCCCCATCCGTTTCTCGGGCAGGTCGGGGCGGGCCGGGGTGATGGCCTGCTGCAGGAGTCCGTTGAGCGTGCCCGCGCCGGCCGGACCGCGGTGCATGGGGGCGAGGACCTGGACGTCACGCCTCGGGTCGAGGCCGAATTTGGCCGGAATACGACGGGCGGCGACGTCCACCGCGAGGACGCCCGCCTCCTCCGTCTCGTCCTCGACGAAAAGGAAGAAGTCGCTCAGGCCCTGAGTGAGCGGCGGCGTCCCGGAGTTGATCCGGTGGGCGTTGGTGACGACACCGGACTGCTGGGCCTGCCGGAAGATCGTCGTCAGCCGGACCGCGGGAACGGGTCCGCCCTCGGCGAGCAGATCGCGCAGCACCTCCCCCGCGCCGACCGACGGCAGCTGGTCGACATCCCCGACCAGCAGCAGATGGGCACCGGGTGCCACGGCTTTGAACAGCTTGTTGGCGAGCAGCAGATCGAGCATCGACGCCTCGTCGACGACGACGAGATCGGCGTCCAGCGGACGGTCCCGGTCGTAGGCCGCGTCCCCGCCCGGCTTCAGCTCCAGCAGCCGGTGCACGGTGGACGCCTCGGCGCCGGTCAGCTCGGACAGCCGTTTGGCGGCCCGCCCGGTGGGTGCGGCCAGAACGACCTTTGCGCGCTTGGCGCGGGCCAGCTCGACGATGGAGCGGACGGTGAACGACTTGCCGCAGCCGGGTCCGCCGGTCAGCACGGCGACCTTCCGGCTGAGCGCGAGCCGTACGGCCGCTTCCTGCTCGGGGGCGAGCGTCGCCCCCGTACGACCGGCGAGCCACGTCAAGGCCTTGTCCCAGTCCACGTCCTGGAAGGCCGGCAGCCGGTCCTCGGGGGTCCGCAGCAGCCGCTGCACCTGCGCGGCGAGAGCGACCTCGGCGCGGTGGAACGGTACGAGGTAAATGGCGGTGATCGGCTCGCCGCCCTCGGGCGACGGCACCTTCTCCCGTACGACGCCCTCCGGATCCTCGGCAAGTTCGGCGAGGCACTCGATGACCAGCCCCGTATCGACCTGGAGCAGCTTGACCGCATCGGCGATCAGCCGCTCCTCCGGGAGGAAGCAGTGCCCCTGGTCGGTGGATTGCGACAGCGCGTACTGCAGCCCCGCCTTGACCCGCTCCGGACTGTCGTGCGGGATGCCGACCGCCTGCGCGATCTTGTCGGCGGTCAGAAAACCGATGCCCCAGACGTCTGCGGCCAGCCGGTAGGGCTGATTCTTGACGACGGAGATCGACGCGTCCTCGTACTTCTTGTAGATACGGACGGCGATGGAGGTGGAGACGCCCACACCCTGAAGAAAGACCATCACCTCCTTGATCGCCTTCTGCTCCTCCCAGGCGGCGGCGATCATCTTCGTCCGCTTCGGCCCGAGCCCCGGCACCTCGACCAGCCGCTTCGGCTGCTGCTCGATGATGTCGAGCGTGTCGACGCCGAAATGCGTCGTGATCCGGTCGGCCATCACCGGGCCGATGCCCTTGATCAGCCCGGAGCCGAGATAGCGGCGGATGCCCTGGATGGTGGCGGGCAGCACGGTCGTGTAGTTCTCCACCGTGAACTGCTTGCCGTACTGGGAGTGCGAGCTCCAGCGCCCCTCCATCCGCAGCGACTCGCCGACCTGCGCACCCAGCAGCGAACCGACGACGGTCAGCAGATCACCCGCGCCCCGCCCCGTGTCGACGCGAGCGACCGTGTACCCGTTCTCCTCGTTCGCGTACGTGATGCGCTCAAGCACACCTTCAAGGACGGCCATGTTGGACATGGTTCGACGGTATCGGGCGCCACCGACACCCCACACACGCAGTCACGGCCCCAGCTCCTCCAGCCGCGCGCCCCGGCTCTCCGCGATCCGCATGACATCCCGCAACGACTCGCTCAGCCGCCCGGAGAGGAAGCGGAGCTCGACGGCACCGGCGCGGTTGTCCGCCAGCAGTTCGGCAGCATGCCCGAGCAGATCGCCCGCCATGCCGAGCTGAATGCTCTCGACACTGTCCGCGACCCGGGACACGCGCCCGGTCGCGTCGCTCAGTACGTAACAGGGCCTGCCCTGCTCACCCGCCCACGGCAGAAGCCGGAAGTATCCCGGCTCGCTCTCCCCCGCGCTCATGCCGCCGCCCCCGTCCCGCGCATGAGCCGGGGATCGACGTTCACCCCGTACACGGCGATCCGCACCCCACTCCGCCGCACACGCAGCCGCCGCTCCTCGGCCACCCGGCGCTCGTGTGCTTCGACGTACGGACGGACCAGCGGGCTGTCCTCCCCGCGCGGCGGACGCTCTCCGGTACGGCGGGCGGTGGGACCCGCCACGTATACGCAGGAGTACGGATGGACGTGTACGGAAACCGGGCGTACCAGCCGCACCAGCGACTCGGTGAACCGGCGGACGAGATCCTTCATCTCGGCGTGCTCTCCCTCTGAATTACCCACGAACGAATGCGTTCTGTAGCGAACTCATCACAGACTGAGGTCGCACCTGGTTACGCTGCCAGGGGTTCGGGCTTGACAGCACGCCGGTCAGGTAAGGGAGTTGGTCGCATGGCGATGAACCGCAAGCCGCGCACGCCCAGGGAGAAGTACGGGGATGAGTTGCGGCTACGGAGAGCGGCGGCCGGTCTGACCCAGGAGGCACTGGGCGATCAGGTCGTCTGCTCGCCGACACTCATCAGCCACTTCGAGGCGGGGAGACGGCTGCCCAACCCGGATGACGCGCAGCGCATCGACCGCGCGCTGGAGACGGACGGGTTCTTTGCCCGCTGGCTGGAGGACCTGGAGACGAAGTACGCCGATCACTTCGCGGTGATGGCGGAGTTGGAGCGGCAGGCAACCCTGATCCAGCAGTTCGCGCTCTCCCTGGTCCCCGGCCTGCTCCAGACGGAGGGCTACGCGCGTGCGCTCTTTCGCGCGTACCGGCCGAACCATCGGCAGGAGGACCTTGACAGAGATGTCGTCATCCGGACCGAGCGTGCCCACATCCTCGACGGCCCGTTGAACCCTGTTCTGTGGACCATGCTGGACGAGGCCGTGCTCAGGCGTCAGGTCGGCGGACCGCAGGCCATGGCGGAGCAGCTGCGCAAGATCGCGGACATGGCCGACGCGGGACGGCTGCGGCTCCATGTACTGCCGTTCGGAGTGGGCGCCCACTCGCTGCAACAGAGCCTGCTTTCCCTGCTGGGCTTCGCGGACTCCGCACCGGTGGCTTATGTCGAAGGCTTCCTGACGGGGCATGTGATGGACGATCCGGCTCTGGTGAGGTCCAGCCAGACGGCCTACGATCTCGCCTTGAGCGATGCGATGTCGCACCAGGAATCAGTGGCCCTTGTGCGGGCAGCAGCAGAGGAACATGAACATGGTCAGCAGTAGGCGCACCGTCTCCGACTCGTCCAAGCTCACCGGGTGGTTCAAGTCCAGCTACAGCGGAGGCGACCAGGGCGAGTGCCTTGAGGTCGCGCGCGGCTACACCCACGTGCCCGTTCGCGACAGCAAGGCCGTCAACGGCCCCGCACTCGTCTTCTCCACGGGTGATTGGTCGGCTTTCGTCGCCGCGGTCAAGCAAGGCGAGCTCTCCGCCTGAGGCGTTCACGGCAGCACAGCGGCCCCGTTACGGTCACGGACCTGACGGGGTTGCCGTCAGGTCCTCCAGGTAAGGACCCCTGGCCGGAGAGCTGGATTCCCTAATTTCGACGCTACCAGCGCTCGGACGCGGCACTGTTCAACGAGGTGTTGGTCGGCGCCCTCACGGCGCACTCGGTACTGGACCGGAGGCGAGGCGCGCTCCTCAGCGGCATCGGTCTGGTCGCCGTCGCCTGCCGCCGACAAAGCAGCCCATGTCGGCGGCACCGCAGGCGACAACGTCATCCGCATCGGCAACAGCTTCGGCCACGGCCGCGGCCGTTTTCGCGTTCCGGCTTCCAGCTCGGCCGCCACATGATCATGTGATGTTAGGGTGACGGCCATCCGGCAGATGGACAGTCCCCCGTGGGAATGGGGCAGTGACGGGCGCCGTGCGGCGCCGCTGGTTGGGAGTGACCTACCCAAAATGCGCCCACTGCAGGATCTCGGCCTCTCCATGACAGCTGAGGCTGCCTACCTCGCGCTCGTGGAGCACGGTCCGCTGACCCCGGTGAGGCTCGCCGGTCGGCTGGCGCGGGCCGGATCGCCTGACGAAGGGTTGCACCACGCGGTCGACGAGCTCGCCGCTATCGGCTTGGTGTCCCGCACGAATGACAGGCTGACCGCCCAGCCCCCTCGCGCAGCGCTGGAGGCCATAGCCGAGCGGCGCGCACGAGAGTCCCGGATCGCCCACGAGAGTGCGACGCTCCTATCGCGTTTCTGGCTCGATCACACCTCGGGATCGAGCTACATCGAGGTCGTCGACACCTCCCACAGCCCTGACGTGATCCAGCAACGGGTCCACAACGAGGCAGTGGCAGAGGTGCGCGCGCTGTCGATCGGGCCGGTGGGCGGGGGTGAGCGTGTGCCGGAGGTCGACACCGGAGCCTTGGATGCCCTGGCCCGCGGGGTCGCCTACCGAGTGGTGTACAGCGTCGACATCCTGCAGGAGCCCAAGGCCTTGGAGGCGGCGCACGCGTGCGTCGACCGCGGGGAGCAGGCGCGGGTCTTTCCTGACCTCGCGATGAATCTGCTGCTCTGTGACGATCGTCTGGCCGTGTTGTCCGTCGTCGCGCCGGACCGCGCGGGACACCACAGCGTCATCGTCCAGCCATCGGGCCTGCTGGATGGGCTGATCGGAGTCTTCACGTCGTACTGGCGGATAGCCGTCCCGCTTCCTCGGGCCGGCGAGCCCACCGAGGGCTGGGCCCGTCCGACGAACGAGACGCGACAGCTCCTGGGCTACCTCAGCGCCGGGCTCACCGATGAGTCGATCGCCCGTGAGCTTGGGGTGAGCGAACGGACCGTCACCCGACGCGTTGCCCGCCTGCAGGAGGCACTCGGTAGCCAGACCCGGTTCCAGCTCGGTGTCCAGGCCAGCCGCCAGGGCTGGCTTTGAACCGTCCATTGGACCCTCGTCCAGGCCGGAGACCGCGGTCTCGCCCGCATACCCGGTGGTCCGCTCCTTCCTGTGCCCTTGTGTCGGCGACATCGCCCACACGTGAGGGGCGCGTGGGGCGGGCCGGTAGGGGGATCCGGCCCGCCTCATGCGGATCTTCGGTCGCTCGAGGGAGCGCGTCCTGCGGTCGAACTGCAGCGTCAGCCGGCGTCCGGCTTGACCAGGTCGGAAAGCTTGGCCTCGAACTGCCCGGCGAACTTGAGTGACGGCAGGATGTGGCCCTGGTTCGACGCGTCGTTGGCCACGCTCGCCGCCCAACTGGACGCGGCGAGCCGCTGGTTCGGGGTGCCGTGATGGCCCGGGTTGTCGAAGCCGCAGTCGCCCACCTCGTAGAACGACTGCTCAGAGCCCAGAAGGCGCTTGGTGTTCAGCGCTTCGCCGCGGGCGTGGGTCAGGTAGTACGTCCCGAACGCGTCGGCCATGAGCTCGGTACGGCGGGTGGCCTCAGGAGCGGGCAGGTCGCTCACGAACAGGTCGTTCGCGTACTGCACGTGGTGGCCGAACTCGTGAGCCTCGATCGCCTGCGGCGCGACATCGCCCAGACCCACGGCTGACATGCCCTGGAGGATGCCGTCACCCATGATGATCCTGTCGGAGACGCCTGTCGGTTCCGGGTCACGCTTCTCGCTGTAGGCGAAGGCGTTGAAGGAGAAGATCGGGTTGGCGCCGCCCTTCAGGATCGGTTCCATGTTGACGAGCTCGATGAACATCTCGGCCAGGTCGAGCTGGGACTCCGGCGTCCCGCCGTACAGCACGGAGAGCGTGCGAGCAACCCGCTCGGGGCTGGAGAAGACATCGGCCCCGTGCAGGGGTATCAGCTGGATGTCCGCCGAGTTGATGTCCCAGAACCGCTTGAGGTTCTTCATCTCCGAGGTGAGCTTCTGGGTGTACTCACCGTTGGCACCGAACTTGTTGGACTTCGACTCCGTGCCGAAGATCAGCGCGTCGTAGGTCGGGAGGTTGAAACCATCGAAGATCGAGAGCATGAAGATGGCGAAGGGGTCCTCGGCGCCCATGAGGAGAGAGCGGGCCCAGGTCTTGAGCCCGGTCGACGGGCACTGGTGGTCGTCGGGATTGATCACGCTGTCGCGCATCTCGCTCCACTGTGAATCGTCAATGCCGTACTTCGCGGCAGCAGCCTCGGCGCGGGACTGCCAGTCGGCGGGCAGCTTCGCCAGGATCTCGTCGGCAAGGGCTTTGAGCCGCGGAGGCAACGTGGAGGTGTCAATGGCCGACTGGAGCGACTGGCTGTTGGCGGTCGCGGTCCCAGTCGCGTCAGCGGCGTGCGCGGGGAGCGCCACACCGACGGCACAGGTCGCGGCGATCGCCAGGCTGACCGCCATGGAGAGGGTCTTCTTCACAGGGACTCCTTTTCGAAGGTGCCTGCAAGGACGAGCAGGCGGGCCCAGTGTGTAAGCCCAGTGACCCTGTGGTGAATGCCTGGTGACTGTCCGAAACTGGCATTGTCGGGAACTAGACAACCCGCACTCGGCCAGTGCGCCGGACGGAGTGAGGCCGTGTCATCTTGATTTCTGCAGGTCGCGGGCCCTGGTGGGAGCGGTGGGTGAGATCCTCGGGCCGGTCGGCGGCGCCATCGGGTCGGGGTGATCGTTTGTCACCGGGCCGCCTCGGTGTTCGTCAGCACCAGCAACGCCCGTAGCAGCAGGGTCGCGTGGCGGGCGTTCACCCGGCCGTTGGTGAGAATCCGTCAGATTCAGGACCGCGAAGCCGTGCTCCACTGGCGCCCGTTCGCTACTGATCAGCCGGTTCGCTTCCTTCTGAGCGCCGGTCAGGCTTGCCGCGCGCCGCCCCTGCCTCAGCAACGCTCGCCGCCCTGGACGCCGCGGGTGGGATCACGCACTACGCGAAGATCAGCGACGGACACCGTTGCCCACGAGGGTCCGCGCAACATCGTCCGGCGCCGGGTCGACGACGACCGGACTCACGAGAGCCCTTCACCCGCATCTCCGTCGAGGCCGCATCCGCGGGCTCCCCCAGGCCGCTTTTCGAATGGGTCGACCGCGCTCTCATTACACCGTGCTTTTCATTCATCACACGGCTCGAATAGAGGGCTTTTCGTTTGATGCGGGCATATACCCATGTCCGTTTTGGGATGCTTTAAAGCTTTTGTCGTGTGACGTGAGCGATATGGTGTGCGTCACCATGATACGACTTAGTAGGGCAAACTCTCCGCTTCATGGCCCGTTTGCGGCCATTTCGGACACTGTTGCCGGTTCCCTCTACGTATCCCGATAGTAATGAGCGTCATTGACCGGAACTTAAACCCCGTTTAAAACTTCTTGGCATCCCGACGGAAGAGGTAATTTCCGATGCAGATCTCCGCGATGTCCAAGAAGTTCGCTCACATGACCCAGACCAAGAAGGTCTCGCTGGGCATGGTCGCCGCCGGCGCCGCAGTCGTCGCCGGTTCTCTCGTCGGCGCTCCGGGCGCCTCGGCCGCCACCCCTGCCCAGTCCGGCGGCAGTGTCCACACCTGGATCAACCAGTCACTGGAGATCATGCGGGCACAGGGCATCCCGGGCTCCTACCAGGGGATCCACCGCAACCTGATGCGCGAGTCGAGCGGCAACCCGAACGCCATCAACAACTGGGACTCGAATGCCGCCAAGGGCATCCCGTCCAAGGGCCTGCTCCAGGTCATAGACCCGACCTTCAAGGCGTACCACGTCCCCGGCACCTCGTGGAACATCTACGACCCGGTCGCCAACATCACCGCCGCCTGCAACTACGCGGCCGCCCGCTACGGCTCGATCGACAACGTCAACTCGGCCTACTGATCAGCCGGCGGCAACGCCGATCTCGACGGCCACCGGCCTCGAACAACCCTTCCCCGCAGTGAACCGCACGCCGTTCCCCCGGCACCACAGATCTCGGGCGTCAACACCTCAAGATCTGCACGGGGGAACGGCGTGTGCTGCGTCAAGTGCTCCGTACCGCCCCACGGATGGAGAAGGCGAGCGCCGAAGACCCTGCGCGTCGGGGGCACGGATGGCGGCGATACCGAGGGGCTCTTCGCACCGTCGCCCACGCGGGCGGAAGGATCAAGGCCACAGGGGCGAGGACCGGGCCGGTCCGTGGGGGCCGCAGCCCCGCAGCTGTGTCCCGGGAGACGAAACGGGGTCCGGTCAGAAGACCGGACCCCCCTCGCTTTCCCCCATCAGGGCTTCCCGATCCCCCCGGATCCCTCCCGGAAGCGCCCGACGCAAGATACGACCCGGCAAGGCGGCAAAGGGTTGTACGCCTTTGCGTTCTCTTTGCCCGGGCATCCGGTGCCCGCTCTCAGCAGGCGTGCTCGACGTACCGCGCCGCGACCTCCGCGAGGACTTCGGCGCCGTCGCGCGCCCACAGGTCCTCGTTGAAGATCTCCACCTCGATCGGTCCGTCGAAGCCGGTGGCCTCGACCATCTCGCGGAATGCGCGGAAGTCGACGCTCCCGTCGCCGAGTTGGCCCCGTCCGACGAGTACGCCCGCCGGGAGCGGGGTGATCCAGTCCGCCAGCTGGAACGAGTGGATACGGCCGCCCTCCCCCGCCCTCACGATCTGTGCGGCCGCCTGGTCGTCCCACCAGATGTGGTACGTGTCGACGACCACGCCGACCTGCTCCGCCGGGAATCGCTCCGCAATGTCCAGGGCCTGGGACAGGGTGGAGACGACGCAGCGGTCCGAGGCGAACATCGGGTGCAGCGGTTCGATCGCCAGGCGCACGCCGCGTTCCCGCGCGTACGGGCCCAGCTCGGCAAGCGCTTCCGCGACGCGTTCGCGGGCGCCGTGGAGATCGCGGCTGCCGGGCGGGAGGCCGCCGGAGACCAGGACCAGGGTGTCGGTGGACAGGGCCGCCGCCTCGTCGATCGCGGCGCGGTTGTCGTCCAGGGCACGGGCCCGTTCGGCCGGGTCGAGCGCGGTGAAGAAGCCGCCCCGGCAGAGGCTGGTGACGGTCAGGCCCGCGTCCTTCAGGAGCTGCGCGGTGCGCTCGATTCCGTACTCCTGGGCAGGTGCCCGCCACAGGCCGACCTTGTCGATGCCCGCCTTGACGCAGCCCTCGGTGAGCTCGGGCAGCGACCACTGCTTGATGGTCTCCTGGTTGATGCTCAGACGGGACAGGTCCGTCACCGGACACCTCCGCCCACCGTGAGCAGGGCGCGCATCCGGGATTCGGCCAGCTCCGGGTCGGGGAACAGGCCCAGCCGGTCGGCGAGTTCGTACGCCTTCGCCAGGTGGGGCAGTGAGCGGGCGGACTGGAGGCCGCCGACCATCGTGAAGTGGTCCTGGTGGCCGGCCAGCCAGGCGAGGAAGACCACGCCCGTCTTGTAGAAGCGGGTGGGAGCCTGGAAGAGGTGCCGGGACAGCTCGACCGTGGGGTCGAGGAGTTCGCGGAAGCCCTTCACGTCCCCGGTGTCCAGGACGCGTACCGCGTGGGCGGCCAGGGGGCCGAGCGGGTCGAAGATGCCGAGCAGGGCGTGGCTGAAGCCCCGGTCGTCGCCCGCGATCAGCTCCGGGTAGTTGAAGTCGTCGCCGGTGTAGCAGCGGACGGAGCCGGGAAGGCGGCGGCGTACGTCGATCTCGCGCTCGGCGTCGAGGAGCGAGATCTTGATGCCGTCGACCTTGTCGGGGTGTTCGGCGATGACTTTCAAGAAGGTGTCGGTGGCGGCGTCGAGGTCCGACGAGCCCCAGTAGCCCTCCAGCGCCGGGTCGAACATCGGGCCGAGCCAGTGCAGGACGACCGGCTCCGAGGCGTGGCGCAGCAGGTGTGCGTACGTCTCCAGGTAGTCCTCGGGGCCGTTCGCCGCGGCGGCGAGGGCGCGGGATGCCATCAGGATGGCCTGGGCACCGCTCTCCTCGACGAGGGTGAGCTGCTCCTCGTACGCGGCCTTCACCTCGGCGAGCGTGGCGGGCCCTGCGGGGAGCTGGTCGGTGCCGAGCCCGCACGCGATCCGGCCGCCGACCGCCTTCGCCTCGGCGGCGGAGCGGCGGATGAGCTCGGCGGCGCCGGCCCAGTCCAGGCCCATGCCGCGCTGGGCGGTGTCCATGGCTTCGGCGACGCCGAGGCCGTGCGACCACAGGTGGCGGCGGAAGGCGAGGGTGGCGTCCCAGTCGACGGCTGCGGGGTCGTCGGGGCTGATGTCGGCGTACGGGTCGGCGACGACATGGGCGGCGGAGAAGACCGTACGGGAGGCGAGCGGAGCCCCGGCCGGTGCGAGGTCGAGCGGGGTGGTGCGGGGTTCGTACGGGCCCTGCGGGAGATGGATCGTCACCGGATCAGCTCCGGTACGTCCAGGCGTCGGCCCTCGGCGGAGGACTTGAGCCCGAGCTCGGCGAGCTGGACACCGCGGGCGCCGGCCATCAGGTCCCAGGTGTACGGCTCGTCGAGCACGATGTGGCGGAGGAAGAGCTCCCACTGTGCCTTGAAGCCGTTGTCGAAGACGGCGTTGTCGGGGACTTCCTGCCACTGGTCGCGGAACGACTCGGTGACCGGGAGGTCGGGGTTCCAGACCGGCTTGGGGGTGGCCGAGCGGTGCTGGACGCGGCAGTTGCGCAGCCCGGCGACGGCGGAGCCGTGCGTTCCGTCGACCTGGAACTCGACGAGTTCGTCGCGGTTGACGCGGACGGCCCAGGAGGAGTTGATCTGGGCGACGGCGCCACCGGCCAGCTCGAAGATGCCGTAGGCGGCGTCGTCGGCGGTGGCGGCGTACGGCTTGCCCTGCTCGTCCCAGCGCTGCGGGATGTGCGTCCGGACGTGCGCCTGAACGGTCTTGACCTGGCCGAACAGCTCGTGGAGCACGTACTCCCAGTGCGGGAACATGTCGACGACGATGCCGCCGCCGTCCTCGGCACGGTAGTTCCAGGAGGGGCGCTGGGCCTCCTGCCAGTCGCCCTCGAAGACCCAGTAGCCGAACTCGCCGCGCACGGAGAGGATCTCGCCGAAGAAGCCGCCGTCGATGAGGCGCTTCAGCTTCAGCAGGCCCGGCAGGAAGATCTTGTCCTGGACGACGCCGTGCTTGATCCCGGCGTCCTTGGCGAGGCGGGCCAGCTCCAGGGCGCCCTCGACGTCCGTGGCGGAGGGCTTCTCGGTGTAGACGTGCTTGCCCGCGGCGATCGCCTTCTTGATCGCTTCGACGCGGGCCGAGGTGACCTGGGCGTCGAAGTAGATGTCGATGCGCTCGTCCGCGAGAACCGCGTCGAGGTCGGTCGACCACTCGGTCAGACCGTGCCGGTCGGCGAGTTCCTCCAGCGCGTGGGCGCGGCGGCCGACGAGGACGGGTTCGGGCCACAGCACCTCGCCGTCGCCGAGGTCGAGGCCGCCCTGCTCGCGGATCGCGAGGATCGAGCGCACCAGGTGCTGCCGGTATCCCATGCGACCCGTGACGCCGTTCATGGCGATGCGCACTGTCCTGCGTGTCACGAAGTTTCCTCCATACAGCCGTAGCAAGCGCTTTCTATGCGGTATGACGCTAGCCTGCCGACAGCGGCCCGGACAAGAGGGCTCCGTCCAAAACCCTCGGAGGAAGCGATGACAGTCACCCTCGCGGACGTGGCGGCTCGCGCCCGGGTGTCGCCCGCCACCGTGTCCCGTGTGCTCAACGGCAACTACCCGGTGGCGGCGGCCACCCGGGAGAGGGTGCTGCGCGCGGTCGACGACCTGGACTACGTGCTCAACGGACCGGCCAGCTCGCTCGCCGCCGCCACGTCCGACCTGGTCGGCATCCTGGTCAACGACATCGCCGACCCGTTCTTCGGGATCATGGCCGGGGCGGCGCAGACCGAGATCGGCGGGCCGGGCGACGGCTCCGGGCGGGCCGGGGGCGAGAAACTCGCCGTCGTCTGCAACACCGGCGGCTCCCCCGCACGCGAACTCACCTACCTCACCCTGCTCCAGCGTCAGCGCGCTGCGGCCGTCATTCTCACCGGCGGCGCGGTGGAGGACCCGGCACACCAGGCGGCGATGGCGGCGAAGCTGGCGAAACTCGCGGACGCCGGGACGAGGGTGGTGCTGTGCGGGCGGCCCCCGCTGCCCGAGGGCGAAGCGGTCGTGGCGACGCTCGCCTTCGACAACCGGGGCGGCGGCCGGCGCCTCACCGAGCATCTGCTGACGCTCGGCCACCGGCGGATCGGCTATGTCGCGGGCCCGGTGGAGGGGACAACGACGCGCCACCGGCTGGAAGGGCACCGCGACGCGATGGCGGCGGCGGGACTGTACGGGGGTGACACGACCACGGAAGGGCGCCTCGCAGATGCCCGGGACGAGGATCGTCTCACCGTGCACGGCCCGTACGACCGCCGGTCAGGTTACGACGCGACGCTCGAACTCCTGCGCCGCGAACCGGAGATGACGGCGATCGTCGCCGCCAACGACACCGTGGCCCTGGGCGCGAGCGCGGCGATCCGGGACCGCGGTCTGCGTATCCCCGAGGACATCTCCGTGGCCGGTTTCGACGACCTGCCGTTCTCGGTGGACGCGGTCCCGGCCCTGACGACCGTACGGCTGCCGCTGTTCGAGGCGGGGGCGCGGGCCGGCCGACTGGCGATGGGCCGGGAGACGCCGCCGCCCGGAGGCATCGCAACGATCGCGGCGGAGCTGATGGTGCGGGGGTCGACGGCGCCGCCGCGGAAGTGACCTCCGCGATATCGTGAAGTAACCGGCATTCGGGAGGCCCGCATGACGACCACGCCCATGGACACCGCCAGCGCCTGGGACGCGCTGGACGGCGTCGACCTGCCCCGCGGCTACCGCGTCGAGATCACGGACGGGAAGATCACCATGACGCCGCAGGGCGAGAGTCAGTGGAAGATCATTCTCAAGGCGGCGCCGCAGATCGAGCGGCAGCTTGCCGATCACGGCGACATCCTCTCGGACGTGATGATCGACTTCCCGTCGAGTCTGTACGGCTACGCACCCGACCTCGCGATCATCGCCCCGGGCTCCGAGCGCAACAGTCGCGGCCGGTACGAATGGCACAGTCTGGAAGCGGTGCTGGAGGTCGTGTCCAAGAGCAACCAGGACAACGACTTCAGCAAGAAGTTCCGGATGTATGCCGAGTGCAGCATCCCTGTCTACGTGATCATCGACCCCTCGGCAGGTTCCTGCACCGTCTACCAGCACCCGACGCGCACCGGCACGTACCGCGACGACGATGTGGTGCCCTTCGGTCAAGATCTCGTCCTGCCGCTCGAAGGCCGGGAGATCGTGGTCGAGACCGACGGCTTCCCCGTCGACGACGCCCGCTGATTCCGCCACCGGGTCGGGGGTACCCCTACCGCGTGCCATGGGCCGATGATGTGCGGGCCGCTATCCGGTCCGTGCCGCGCAGGGGCAGGTACCGACGGAAGGAACACGCACGTGAAGCTCGCTTTCTCGACCCTCGGAGTACCGGGGATGCCGATCGCCGACGTCATCCGGCTCGCCGTCGACCACGGCTACCAGGGGGTGGAGCTGCGCGCCCACCCCGAGGAGCCGGTGCACCCGGGGCTCTCCTCGGCCGAACGTGCCGACGTGGCCGAGGAGTTCAAGAAGGGCGGCGTCGAGATCCTGACCGTCGCCGGGTACGTCCGGGTCGCCGCCGAGGGGGACGACCAGCCGGTGCTGGACGAGCTCGCCGGGCTGGTGGAGCTGGCGCGGGATCTGGGCGCCCTCCACGTCCGGGTCTTCCCCGGTGGCGGTGGGCTGGACCCGGAGGTGGCCGACGCGAACGCCGCCCGCCGGCTGGGCGCCGCCGCCCCCTACGCCGCCGACCTGGGCGTACGGATCCTGCTGGAGACCCATGACTCGCACCGGGCCGGTGCCGATGTGGCCCGGATCGCCGGGACGGTCGGGCACCGGCAGGTCGGTGCGCTGTGGGACATCATGCACACCTGGCTGGCGGGCGAGGAGCCGGTCGCGAGCCATGCGGTGCTCGCCCCGCACCTGGGATACGTACAGGTCAAGGACATCGCATCGGCGGAGGACACCGAACCGTTGGCGCTCGGGGCCGGAGTGCTGCCGCTGGGCGCCTGCCTGGACACGCTGGACGCGGACAGCTGGGTCTGCTGGGAGTACGAGAAGCGCTGGCACCCGGACGCGGCCGAGCTGCCGGGACTGCTGAGCGCGGGGCGCGAGCACCTGCTCCGCCTGGGCGCGCCCAGGCCGTAAGGGCCGGCCCGGGTTCAGGCGCGCGCGGGGTGAGGTTCCGGCGTCTCCGTCGCCGCGGGCCGCGTCCGCCGCGCCCCCGCCAGTGACGTCAGCGCCACCCCGCCCACCAGCAGCGCCGCGGCGCACCACCGCAGCGGGCTCACCGACTCGCCGAGGAACAGCGCGGCCGAGGACATTCCGAAGACCGGGACGAGCAGGGTGAACGGGGCCACGGACGACGCCGGGTGGTGACGCAGCAGGAAACCCCACGCCCCGAAGCCGAAGACCGTGGTGATCCAGGCGACGTAGACGATGATGCCGACGCCGCTCCAGTCCAGTGCGGCCAGCGCGTCGGCGTCGCGGTCCCAGCCCTCGAAGAGGAGGGAGAGACCGAGCAGCGGCAGGACGGGCACGGTCGAGACCCACACCATGAAGTTGAGGGAGTCGGGCGGGGCGGCCTTGCGGGTCAGGACGTTCGACACGCCCCAGCAGGCCGCCGCCACGATCACCAGCACGAAGGCGAGCACGGGGCCGCTCGCGCCCTCGTCCACCGCCGCGACCCCGATACCGGCCAGCGCGATCCCCATCCCCAACACTCTTACTCCACCCGGCCGTTCGCCCAGCGCCACGGCCGCGAAGAGGGCCGTGAAGACCGCCTGGACCTGGAGCACCAAGGAGGAGAGACCGGCGGGCATTCCGCGGTCCATGCCGATGAACAGCAGACCGAACTTCGCCACGCCCAGGACCAGCCCGACGCCCACGATCCACTTCCACGCGACCTTGGGCCGCCCGACGAAGAAGACCGCGGGCAGCGCCGCGACCAGGAAGCGCAGGGCGGAGAAGAGCAGCGGCGGGAAGTGCCCGAGGCCGACCTCGATGACGACGAAATTGACACCCCAGACGGCAGCCACGAGGGCGGCCAGGGCGATGTGAAGGGGACGCATGGAGCGAGGATCGCCCGCCGGGACCATGTAGCACCAGCGCGGATTTCTTCATGGTGGAATTGAGCGTTGCTAATGAATCAGGAAGATCCGGGAGGTTCCGGTGCTCGATCTGTCCCGACTGCGCGCACTGCACGCCATCTCCGTCCACGGGTCCGTGGCGGGCGCCGCCGCCGCGCTCGGCTACACCCCGTCGGCAGTCTCCCAGCAGATCACGAAGCTGGAGCGGGAGACCCGTACGACGCTGCTGGAGCGGCGCGGGCGTGGTGTCGCGCTCACCGAGGAGGCGCTCCATCTCGCCGCCACCGCCCAGCAGTTGCTGGCGATCGTGGAGCGCGCCGAGACGACGCTGGAGGAGCGCCGGGGGCTGCCGACGGGCCGGCTGTCGATCGGCGCCTTCGCGTCCGCGGCGCGCGGTCTGCTGCCCGGCGTGCTGGCCGAGCTGGACCGGGACCACCCCGCCCTGGACGTGCGGCTGACCGAGGTCGACCCTCATCTGTCGGTCGATCTGGTGGCGAAGGGCGTGATCGACCTCGCTGTCGCGCACGACTGGGACATCGCACCGTTGCCCGCCCCCGAGGGCATCGCGCAGGCGGTGATCGGTGACGACCGGTGCGATCTGCTGGTGCCGCAGGGGCATCGCCTCGCCGGGCGGGAGGCGGTGCGGCGCGAGGAGCTGGCGAAGGAACGGTGGATCTGCCAGCCACCGGGGACGGTCTGTCACGACTGGCTCGTACGGACGCTGCGGGCGGCGGGCTACGAGCCGGACATCCGGCACCAGGCGGAGGAGAACCACACCCAACTGGCGTTGCTCGCCGCCGGTCTCGGGGTCGCGATGATCCCGCGGCTGGGGCGGGGACCGCTGCCGGCGGGAGTGGTGGCGGTGCCGCTGGACCCCGTACCGGTGCGGCGGCTGTACGCGTTGTGGCGCACGGAGGCGGCCCGGCGACCCGCGATCACGGTGGCGGTGGAATCGCTTCAGGCGCGGGGCGCGGGGGCGGGCTTGGCGTAACGGCCTCCCCCACGAGAGGGAGTGGTTCAGCGAGCGGCATTGAACGAGCCGAGCCGGATCGCACGTCGCCGAGCCGATTATCGGACCGCCCCCTTGACTGGAAGTTACTTTCTAGATATTCGTGCCCCTTGGAAGTTACTTTCACCGCCCCCCTCTCCCCTGAGCACGGCCGAAGGAGCTCACGTGCACCACCGCACCTCCAGACGCACCCTCCTCACCGCCACCGCCGTGACCACCGCAGCGGTTGCGACCGGCGCGGTCTCCGCCCCCGGGGCATTCGCCGCCTCCGCAGCCTCCTCCGCCTCCACCACCAAGCGCCTCAAGCAGCTCATCTCCCGGATGAGTCTGGAGGAGAAGGTCGGCCAGCTCTTCGTGATGCGGGTGTACGGGCACTCCGCCACCGAGCCTGACCAGGCCGACATCAACGCGAACATGGCCGAGATCGGGGTCCGTACCGCCGCCGAGATGATCGCCAAGTACCACGTCGGCGGCATCATTTACTTCGCCTGGGCGCACAACACCCGCGACCCGCACCAGATCGCCGACCTCTCCAACGGCATCCAGCGCGCCGGTCTCGCCGGTCCCACGCCTCTGCCGCTCCTGATCTCCACCGACCAGGAGCACGGCATCGTCTGCCGCGTCGGCGAGCCCGCCACGCTGATGCCGGGTGCGATGGCGCTCGGTGCGGGCGGTTCACGTTCCGACGCGCGCCGGGCCGGGCAGATCGCGGGCGCCGAGCTGGCCGCGATCGGCATCAACCAGAACTACGCCCCGGACTCCGACGTCAACGTCAACCCGGCCAACCCGGTGATCGGCGTACGGTCCTTCGGCGCCGATCCGCAGGCCGTGGCCGGTATGGTCGCCGCACAGGTGAAGGGGTATCAGAGCGCCGGGATCGCCTCGACGGCCAAGCACTTCCCGGGCCACGGCGACACGAACACCGACAGCCACTCCGGTCTGCCCTACATCCACCACTCCCGCGACCAGTGGGAGGAGCTGGACGCGCCGCCGTTCCGCGCCGCGATCGCCGCGGGCATCGACGCGATCATGACCGCGCACATCGTCGTCCCCGCGCTCGACCCCGCCGAGGACCCGGCGACCCTGTCCCGGCCGATCCTCACCGGCATCCTGCGCGAGGAGCTCGGTTTCGACGGTGTCGTGGTCACCGACTCGCTCGGCATGGAGGGGGTGCGCACGAAGTACGGCGACGACCGCGTGCCCGTCCTCGCCCTGCAGGCGGGTGTGGACCAGCTGCTGAACCCGCCGAGCCTCGACGTCTCCTGGAACGCCGTTCTGGCGGCCGTGAAGAGCGGCGAGATCAGCGAGGCCAGGATCGAGGAATCGATCCTGCGCATCCTGCGGCTGAAGGCGAAGCTGGGGCTGTTCGACGACCCGTTCGTCAGCCACCAGGGCGTGGACCGTGTCGTCGGCACCCGGTCGCACCTCGCCGCCGCCGACCGGATCGCCGAGCACACCACCACGCTGCTGGCCAACACCGGTGCGGTGCTGCCGCTGTCCCGCCGCTCCCACAAGAACCTCCTCGTGGTCGGCGCCGATCCCGCCTCCCCGTCCGGCACCACCGGACCGCCGACCACCACCCTCGCCGGCGCCTTCACCGAACTGGGGTACGCGGCGACCGCACTGTCCACGGGCACCGCGCCCACCCAGGCGAAGATCGCCGAGGCGGTGGCGGCCGCGCAGGGCAAGGACGCGGTGATCGTGGGGACGTACAACGTCTCGGCGACCAGCTCCCAGCGCACCCTGGTCAGCGCCCTCGTGGCGACCGGCGTCCCGGTGATCACGATCGCGATCCGGAACCCGTACGACATCGCCCGGCTGCCCGCCCACGCGGCGAGCCTGGCCGCGTACTCCTGGACGGATGTCGAACTGCGGGCCGCGGCCCGGGTGATCGCGGGCCACGCCGACCCGGAGGGCCGACTGCCGGTGCCGGTGCAACGGGCGGACGATCCGACGCAGGTGCTGTACCCGGTCGGCTACGGCCTGACCTACTAGACGTACGGGGTGGAGGCCGCACCACCCGGCGCACCACCCCGAGCGACGCAAGGCCTCCCGCGCGTCCGGCGCCCGCCCGCCCCGGCGGGCCACGCCGGGCGGGCGCCCAGGCGTCTCCGTCGGCACGCTCTACACCGACTCCCACCGCTCCTTGCGGTGGGAGTCGGAGGCACGAGCTCTGATCCTGACCTCCTATTCGGTGCGCAGGGCCGTGGCGGTTCGGGCCCTGGCGGCCCAGCCGGCGGGCAGGAGCGCACCCAGGGTGGCGATGAGCAGGCCGCCGAGTGCGAGCGGGAGCAGTTCGGCCCCGTGGTAGACGGCGATGACGGAACCGGGGAGGCGGAGCCCCACGCTGTCGCCCATCGCGGGGATGGCCCAGCCGTGCAGGGCTACGCCGAGCGGCACGCCCAGAGTGCCCGCGACCAGTCCGGTCGCGACGACCGAGGTGATGACCATCGCGATGGTCTGCCGGGGGGTCATGCCGAGCGCCTTGTGGACACCGAGCTCCCGGACGCGCTCGCGGGTATCGAGCAGCACGCCGTTGAGCACGCCGAGCGCGGCGACGGCGACGAGCATCAGCGTGAGGATCACGGACAGCGCGTTGAGCGTGACGACCATGTCGCTGCCGGCGCCGAGCCCGCCGGCCCGAGCGGTGGCCCCCAGCGGTGCCAGGTCCTTGTTCAGCGCGTCGACGTAGCCGGTCACGTCGGTGCCTGACGTGACCGCGATGTGATGGCTCGCCTCCGTCAGGTCGGGATGTGCGGCCGTGAGGGTCGAGGCGTCGGTGAAGACCTGCATGCCGTCGTTGCGGGGGTCGAGGACCTCGCCGACGATCCGGACCGAGACCGGCTCGGCCAGGCCGTTCAGGGTGACGGTGTCGCCGATGCGGGTGCCGGTGGCGGCCAGGAAGGGGGTCGGGACCACGGCCTCACCGGGCTTGCCAATCCAGCGGCCCGAGACCATCGTGTAGCCGCCCCAGGAGGCGTCGCCGGTGAAGGCGATCACGTCGATGGTGCCGGTCAGGCCGGACACGGTCGCGCGTACCGTCGCGGCGCTGTAGTACTTCCCGGTTCCGGCGGCGGCCTCGATGGCCGCGGCGACTGCAGCGGGATCGGCCTTGGGCTGCTTCTCGGGGCCGGTGCCTTGGGGTCCGAAGTGTGGGAAGGGTGCGGGCACGGTGACATCGGCGGCATCGTGGGCCTTGGCCTTCATCACCTGGCCGAGCGAGGCGCCCATCCCCACGGTGAACGTGACGGCGATGGCGCCGAACAGGATCGCCGTGCCCATGGCCAGCGCGCGGGCGGGCCGCGCGAAGGGCCGGGCCAGGCCCAGGGAAACCGGCAGCGGCAACGGCAGCCGACCGGCCAGGCGGACCGCCCACCAGCCGCGCCCCGCCGAAGCGGTACGCCCGACGGCGAGCGCATCGACCGTACGCAGCCGCCCGGCCCGCCAGGCACTCGCCCACGCGGTCGCCGCCACCAGGCCGTGCACCCCGGCGATCACCGCCAGGTCGACCCAGGGGGCGACGGTCAGGGACGAGGTGCCGTAGACCTCCTCGGTCTCGGCCAGTACGGGGACGGCGAGCAGGTGGCCGGCGAGGACACCGAGGGCGGTGCCGACCGCGGCCGGGATCAGTGCCTGGCCCACGTAGGCCCGCACGACCTGGGCCGGGGTGAAGCCGACGGCCTTGAGGATGCCGATGCGGCGCGTTCCCGTGCCCACGGCCGACGCGACGACGTTGCCCACGATGAGCACCGACATGACCAGCCCCAGGGCGCCGAACGCGATGAGGAACGGGACGTAGACGGCGGTGTCGCGCTCGGCGGTCTTCTTGACGGTGAGCCATGACTGTTCGCCGACGGCCGTTCCCGGCGGCAGGGATTCCGTCACGGCCTTGCCGCCCGCGGTGATCTGCGCGGCGGTGCCCGCGTCGGTGAAGCGGTAGAGCATCTGGTAGCCGCCGCTGCCGGGCGCGGTGAGCGCCGGCATCTGGGACGGAACCACCCAGGCGTCAGCAGTCTGCGTGACCGAGCGGGCCACACCAACCACCGTCAGTGTCGGACCGCCCGGCAGATCGGGGAAGGCGAGCTTCATGCCCATGGTCGGGAAGAGCGAGGAGCTGGCGGACAGCACGATCTCGCCGGAGTGTGTGGGCCACCGCCCGTTGAGCAGTGCCACCTCGTCCACGTCCCGGCCCAGATCGCCCCGGCCCACCACGGTCATCGGCCACGCGGGGCCCGCCCCGTCCGACCGCGGGGTGACCGTCGCCGTACGGAACGGCCCGGCCGCACTGCTCACCCCTTCGGCGTCCTTGGACTTCGACAGCTGCCCGGCACTCACCTTGCCCGCGTCGAACTGCACGGACAGATGCGCGCCGTGCTGCTTGGCGAAGGCGTCGTCGAAGGGCGCGCCGGAAACCACGAGCAGCGATCCGCCGAGGACGGAGGCGGCCACCGCCATCATCGTGGCGAGCCCGATCACCAGCGTCTGCACCCGGCGTCGTCTCACCCCCGAGCGCACCACCTTGCCGAGCCCGCTCATCGGACGGCCTCCGAGGCGACAGCCTGCGACCGGACGTCTGCGGTGATCCGGCCGTCGGCGATCCGGATCGTACGGTTCGTGCAGGACCGGGCCAAAGCCAGGTCGTGGGTGACCACGACAATGGTCTGGCCCTCGGCGTTGAGGCCGGTGAGCAGCCTGCTGACGTCCTGTCCGGCGGCCGTGTCCAGAGCCCCGGTCGGCTCGTCGGCCAAAAGCAGCGCCGGCCGGTTCATCAACGCCCGGGCCACCGCGACGCGCTGCCGCTCGCCGCCGGACAGTCGCCCCGGGTAGGCGCGGGCGTGCCGGTCGATGCCCAGCAGTTCCAGGAGTTCCGCCGTCCGGCGGTCTGCCTCGCCACGTGCCATACCCGCGAGGCGCGCGGGCAGGACGACATTGTCGGTGACGGTCAGATCGTCGAGCAGATTGAAGAACTGGAAGACCATGCCGATCTTCGACCGCCGGTAGCGCGCCAATCCGGCTTCACCCAGCTGGTCCACCCGCACCCCGTCCACGGTGACGGTCCCCTTGTCGGGCCGGTCCAGGCCCGCGATCAGATTGAGCAGCGTGGACTTGCCGCTGCCGGAAGGGCCGAGGATCGCGACGGCCTCGCCGGGCTGCACGGTCAGCGACGCCTCGTGCAGAGCGGGCGGGCCGTCGTCGTATCGGCGGCTCACCTCGCGCAGTTCGATCACCGGCATGGTCATGAGAGGCTCCTTGGGTACGGGCAGTTGGCTGCGTGAACGCTAGGAGCGGGCCCGGCCTGCACGCGTCGCCCGCCCGAACCCATTGCGGTACCGCGCTGGGACGAGCCCCAAAAACGTCATCCCTGCGATGTAGGCGGGTGATGTATCCGGTGCGGTGGGAATGACCACCAAGACGGACTCCGCGGGTCCGAGCGGCGGCGACAATGAACCGGTGATGGACGTACGTACGACGCTGGAGCGGCTACGGGAAGCCGCCCGCCGGACGGTACGCGACGCCAGGCTTCCGAGCGGTCCACCGCTGCGGCCCACCCGGCGCGCCTGGCAGTTCGACGCGCTGGTGGCACTGGCACTCGGAATCGCCACCGTCTACTACGGCATCGACAACGCCGATAACGTCGTGGTGCGTGAGATCGCACCCGGCGTGGAGCGCGTCGTGCCGCGCCCGTCCGGCCCCGGTGGCTTGGCCTTCATGGTGACCCTCGCGGTCATCGCCTCGGGTGCCCTGGCGCTGCGCCGCCGCTACCCGCTCGCCGTGCTGTGCATCGTGACGGCCGCGACGCTGGCGACACCGCAGAGCGTCCTGCGGCTGACCTTCTACGCGTTCGTCATCGCCGTCTACAGCGCCGCCGTGTACAGCCCGCACCGGGTGGCGACCCTGGCGGCGGTGCCGGTGTCGGTCGTCCTGGTCGGCACCTCGGGGAACTCGGCGACACCGATCGTCCCCAACGAATACATCGCCCTGCTGATCCTGGTCCCGATGGCCGTGGCCGCCGTCGGCCTGCGTACCTGGAAACTCCGAACCGACGAGGGCCGCACCCGGCTCTCCGCCCTGGAACGCGAACAGGCCGAGGCGCTGCGCCGGGCCGTCGAGCATGAGCGGGCCAGGATCGCCCGCGAACTGCACGACGTCGTCACGCACAACGTCAGCGTGATGATCATCCAGGCGGGCGCGGCCCGCAAGATCATGAAAACCTCCCCCGAGCAGGCCGGTGAGGCGCTACTCGCCGTCGAGTCGGGCGGGCGGGCGGCCATGACCGAGCTGCGCCACGTCATGGGACTGCTCACCATGGCCGACGAGGGCGAGGGGACGGACAGAGGCGCGGACCTGGCCGATACGGCGGCGGAGCTGGCCCCGCAACCCGGCCTGGACCGGCTGGAAACGCTGGTCTCACGGGTCCGGGACACCGGACTGCCCGTCGACCTGACCGTGACCGGCCCGCCCCGTCCCCTCCCGCCCGGCCTCGAACTCGCCGCCTACCGCGTGGTCCAGGAAGCCCTGACCAACACCGTGAAGCACGCGTCCGGCGCCACCGCCGTCGTGACCGTCGAATACGGCCCGGAACGGCTCCGGGTGGAAGTCACCGACACCGGTGGACACCCGGGCGCGGGCGCGCCCACCGGAAACGGCCGGGGCCTGATCGGCCTGCGCGAGCGCCTCGCCGTCTACGACGGAACCCTGAACACCGGCCGACGCCTGACCGGCGGCTACCGTGTGGAAGCACTGATCCCCTTGGAGACACCGTGACCGAGCCGCTGCGTGTGCTCCTCGCCGACGACCAGACCCTGGTCCGCACCGGATTCCGGTTGATCCTCGGCGCCGACGGCATCGACGTCGTTGCCGAGGCGACCAACGGAACCGAAGCGGTCGAAGCGGTCCGCCGCACACGTCCCGACGTGGTCCTGATGGACGTCCGGATGCCCGAGATGGACGGCCTGGAGGCCACCCGCCGCATCCTCACCGGCGCCCCAGGCGAACCCCGCGTCATCATCCTGACCACCTTCGACCTCGACCGGTACGTCTACGCGGCACTGTCCGCCGGCGCCAGCGGCTTCCTCCTCAAGGACGTCACCCCCGAACACCTGGCCGCGGCCGTCCGCACGGTCCGTACCGGCGACGCTCTCCTCGCGCCCGCCATCACCCGCCGCCTCGTGCAGCGGTTCACCCAGCGCGGCAGCGACACCGCCGCCCTCCACCGCGACCTCGCCTCGCTCACCCCGCGCGAACTGGAGGTCCTCGGCCTGCTGGCCCGAGGACTGAGCAACGCCGAACTCGCCACCCGCCTCCACCTGGCCGAGGCAACCGTCAAGACGCACGTCGCCCGCATCCTCGCCAAGCTCGGACTCCGTGACCGTGTCCAGGCCGTCATCGTCGCCTACGAGACAGGGCTGGTCAGCGCCGGCGAACGCGAGGCCGCCCAGCAGTCCACCGAGCAGACGTAGACCGAAGCCGAGACTTGGGATCGCGTCGCAGGTCTCGGTGGCCCGTGGCCATCACGCGCCCGCGGAGTCCGCGGTCTCCCAGCGCAGCAGGCCGCCGGGCCGGCAGTCGAGGGCTTCGCAGAGTGCGGCGAGGGTGGTGAAGCGGACGGCCTTGGCGGGGCCGTTCTTCAGCACCGCCGGGTTGGCGGGTGCGATGCCGACGCGTTCGGCGAGTTCGCCCACGGACGTCTTCCGCTTGGCGAGCATGGCGTCGATGTCGACGGTGATCGTCTTCAGGTCACCTCGTTCAGCCCGGCCCGCAACTGCGCCGCCTCGGCGTCGCGGGCATCGTCGGGCGACGCTCCTGCCCCTCTATGACCCATGTCACATGCGGTTCCTGTCAGCAATCGGGGCGCTGTCCCGCTCAAGTCACCGGGAGCAAGCGAACCGGCAGGAGCATCACATGAAGCACCGCATCATCGTCCTCGGCGCCGGCTACGCCGGGGCCTACGTGGCCGGGAACCTGACCCGCCGGCTGTCCCCGGCGGACACCGAGATCACCGTGGTCAACGCCGTGCCGCACTTCGTCCAGCGGCTGCGGGGGCACCAGCTCGCGGCCGGCCAGGAGATCGAGGCTCCACAGCTCGCCGACGTGTTCGCGGACACGGGGATCCGGCTGCGCCTGGCCCGTGTCACCGCCATCGACCCCGAGCGCCAGGTCGTCGCCGTGGCCGACGCCGACGGCACCGAGAACGGCCAGATCGTCGTCGACCGCACCATGCGGTCGGTCTCGCACCCGAACGTCTACGCCGTCGGCGACAGCGTCCACGCCATCGGCGACAACGGCCGGCCGCTGCCGATGTCCTGCGCCTCGGCCGGCTACACCGGCCGACAGGTGATCGACGCGATCGTCGGGCGCCTGACCGGCCGCAAGATCCCGAACACCAAGCTGGTCTACACGTTCAACCACATCAGCCTCGGGCGGCGGGACGGGATCCTGCAGCCGGTCGACGACGAAGCGCAGGCAAAGCCGAAGTACATGGGCGGCCGGAAGGCCGCGCGGATCAAGTCGGGCATCCTCAAGGGGTCGCTGTGGGCCACCTCGCACCCCACCCTCGGCATGCCCAAGCGCCAGCGCCGCCTGGCCGCCGCGCCGGATGGGTCCGCCGAGAAGGCGGTCGCGTAGCCGTCTAGGGTGGTCCGCGTGGACAGCACCGCCACCGATCGCTTCGACACCAGCCGGTTCGAGGCCAGTCGGAACCGGCTGGCCTCACCGAAGCCTGGCGGCAGCACGAACCGGACACACCGCTCATCACCCAGTGGTGAGACCCGACGCCGACCGCGGCCAGGCGCAGGCCCGCGCGCTCGGTCCTCGCGGACGGCTGATCTGTCTGTGCGGCGGGGCGGGAAAAGGCCGGTGGGCTGCGCGCGCCAGGTCTGAAGGCATGTTCCAGACCCGGCCCGCACAGCCCACCTCACTGCTCCTGGAGCTGCTTACGGGCGCAGCGCGGGGCCCTGCCTGCGCTCGCTCGTCACGTCCCGCTTGTCGAGCCGCGCGTCGTACGGCGCGAGCGGCTTCGCCTTGGCCGGGTCCGACTGCACGGCGGCCGGGGCGACGCCCGCCCAGCGCAGGATGTCGGCGGTCGCCTTCGCCTTCTCGTCGTCGGCGAGACCGGCCACCTTGGAACCGTGGTTGCCGCCGGCCACCGTGTAGATGTAGCTGTCCTGGGCGCCGTTGCCGAGGTGGAAGCGCTCCGCACCCCACGGGTCGTTCTCCCCGTACACCCACATCATCCGGGTGGCGTTGTGCTTCACCCAGGTGTCGACGTCCCGCATCGCCGACGGCTGGAACGTCATCGGGATGGAGCTCGGCACGAAGTTACGCGGGGGCTGGTACCCGTAGCGGCTGAGATTGCCGAGCCACGGCTGCTTGATGTCCGGCGAACCGAGCTGGGTGCCCGCCTGGTAGTAGTACGGCGTGTACGTGTTCAGGCCCTGGTCCGCGTAGGCGGAGAAGCCCGAGATGTTGTCGATCGAGTCCCAGATCGCCTGGTCGGGGGCGGTCTTGGCATCGGCGGGGATGGTGTCGCAGTCGGCGAGCAGGCTGTACTGCCAGTACGCCCAGACGTAGTCCATGACGACGGCTTCGTACGCCTTGTCGAGGGATCCGACGGTGTTGAAGGTGTAGCCGTTCGTCTCGGCATACTCCTTGTACTTCTTCTCCAGCGGCTCGCGGCGGATCAGCGCCTCGCGCTGCACACCCTCGAGCCGGTCGCGGCACTCCTTCGTGCCGACGTTCTCGAAGAACCGGTCGTACGCCGAGTCCTCCTTGTTGACCACGTCGTTCGGCGCGACGTACGCGACGACGCCGTCCATGTCCTTCGGGTAGAAGCGCTCGAAGTACGTGGCGGTCATGCCGCCCTTGGAACCGCCGGTGCTCAGCCAGTTCTCGGAGTAGATCTGCTTCAGCGCGGTGAAGACGCGGTGCTGGTCGCTGGCCGCCTGCCAGATGTCGAGCTTCGACCAGTCGGCGGGGGCGGGGCGGGACGGGGTGAAGAAACGGTACTCCAGCGAGACCTGGTTGCCGTCGACGATCCGGGTCGGCTCGGAGCGGCTGGGGTTCGTGGAGACGTTGTACCCGCTGGTGTAGAAGACCGTCGGGCGCGACGTGTCCTTGTGCAGCAGGGTGATGCGCTGCTGGAACGTGCCCTTGGACGGGTTCCGGTGGTCGATCGGCTGGGTGTAGTTGAGAACGAAGTAGCGATAGCCCGCGTACGGCTTCTCCTCGATCAGACTCATCCCGGGTATCGCCAGGATGCGGTCCTTGATGTCCGCGGTCGCATCGGCGGAGCGGTCGGATCCGACGGACCGGATCGCGGTCGCGTCCGCGGCACTGGCCGCACCGACCGAGGCACCCGTCGCGCTCACCGTGCCTATGAGCACCGCGAGCGAAAGGAAACCTCTGAGCGCCTTGCGCATGCACCCTCCCGGGGGAATTCACCTGGATTCACAAGATTCATCGCGAATCTAGCGGTGCAACACCCGGCTGAACAGACCCTCTTGTCATGTCGTCAGAAGTATCAGCAGAGTATCCAGCCCGTGGCGCCGGATTTTCCGGCGACCGAACCCGCGGCCCGGACACATCGGTGCAGTGCGTGGACGGTCACCCGGCCGGTCTGCTGGGTGAACCTGCCGCGGTCGGTGACGGGCCGGCCGCCGCGCGCCTGGATCATGACGGACATCTCGCGGCGCGGGCCCGACTTCTTCGCGACCGTGATCGCGCAGGCGTAGGAGCGGCTCTTGTAGACGCGCACCTCGCCCGTGGAGAACGTCACTGTCTTCGCGAGCCGTCCGCCGCAGGACGATGCGGCGTCGGCACTGCCGGCCCCGGGACCGCCGAGCACCAGCCCGACGGCGGCCACCAGCGCCAGGACGAACACCCGGACCAGCGCCCGCCGTCCGATGCCCCCGAGTCCGGCGGTTTCCCCATTCCTGTTTCCCAACAGTTCCCTCACTCCATCGAACGCTCTCGCCCCTACCCGGCTCATACGCGTACATGCGTACGACGCAAAGGGCCATCCGAAGGTTGCATACGGCGCGCTCCGCATCCCGCGCAGCCGAACCTCCACACCATGGGTCAAATAAGGCGGAGTCATACGAAAGGCAGGAACTGTCGTGATCCAACTCCGCAATGCGCCCAGCCCGCGCGGCCGTCGCACCGCCGGCCGCACCCTTCTCGTGACCGCTCTCCTCGCTGCCGCCTCCGTGGTCCCGGCCGCCGCTGCCGCGCCGCAGGCCCCGGCGCCCACGACGCAGCTGCGCAGCACCCACGTCACCCCCGCCCATCAGCAGGTCGCCCACTTCTACGGCGCCTATATCGACGCGGTCACGGCCAGGGGCGGCGGCAGGCTCGCCACCGCCCTCCGATCCTTCTACCTGACGCCCAGGCTCCGCTCACAGCTGCGCACCTGGGAGGCGCGCAACCACGCGGACGGAGTGCTCCGCGCCCAGAACACACCGCTCGCCCTCAAGGTCACCGCGGGCGACAGCGGCGCCGGTCACACCTGGTCGAAGGTGCGGCTGACCTGGCGCGGTGGCAAGCACCCCAGGTACACCTATCTGACCGTTCAGTCGGACCTGCAGACCGGCAAGATCTCCGGCATCCGCTGAGACCCGCGGTTCAGACCGACCGGCACATGGGGGGTGGGAGAAGGAGCGGGGTTGGGTGCGTGCAGCTGCAAGGCGGAGGAGGGAGGCAACGCGAAGGGGGTCCCCCCATGCCTTCAGGGCTATGGGGGAGTTGTTGACTGACGACAACGCCGCAGATGCGCGTGCCCAGCCCCGCGACGCCGCCTCCCATGTGCCGGTCGGTCTCAGACTCCCGCCGGCTCGTCCTCCCCGATGAAGGTGCGCCACAGCACGGCGTAATGCCCTTCCCCGGCGAGGAGTTCGTCATGCGTGCCGTCCTCGACGACCCGGCCGTGGTCCATCACCACGACCCGGTCGGCGCGGGCGGCCGTGGTCAGCCGGTGGGCGACGACGAGGGTGGTGCGCCGGCCGGTCAGCCGGTCGGTCGCCTGGTTGACCAGGGCCTCGCTGGCGAGGTCCAGGGAGGCGGTCGCCTCGTCGAGCAGCAGGATGTCGGGGTCGACGAGCTCGGCGCGGGCGAGTGCGATCAGCTGGCGCTGGCCGGCCGAGAGGTTGCGGCCCCGCTCGGCGACCTCGTGCAGATAGCCGCCGTCCAGCGTGGCGATCATGTCGTGGGCGCCGACCGCCCGGGCCGCCGCCTCCACCTGTGCGTCGGTGGCGTCCGGCTGCCCGTACGCGATGGCGTCCCGGACCGTACCCGCGAAGAGGTACGCCTCCTGCGGTACGACTCCCAGCCGGTGCCGGTACGCGGTGAGGTCGAGGCGGCGCAGATCGGTGCCGTCCGCCGTGACCCGCCCGCCCGTCGGGTCGTAGAACCGGGCGACGAGCTTGACCAGGGTGGACTTTCCGGCGCCGGTCTCCCCGACGAAGGCGACGGTCTGCCCGGCCGGGATCCGCAGGGTGATGCCGGTGAGTGCCTCTTCCTCGTCGTCGCCGGAGCCGTACGCGAAGGTCACGTCCTCGAACGCGATCTCGCCGCGCAGCGACAGCACGTCCAGCGGCTCCTCGGAGTCGGCGGTGGAGGTCGGCTCCCGGAGGAGTTCCTGGATGCGGCCGAGGGAGACCGTGGCCTGCTGGTAGCCGTCGAAGACCTGCGAGAGCTGCTGCACGGGCGCGAAGAACAGGTCGATGTAGAGGAGATACGCCACGAGGGCGCCGGTGGTGAGCGTGCCGTTGTCGACGCGGCCCGCGCCGACGATCAGTACGGCGGCCGCGGCCACCGACGACAGCAGCTGCACGAACGGGAAGTAGACCGAGATCAGCCACTGGCCGCGCACCCGGGCCTCGCGGTAGTGGTCGCTGCGGTCGGCGAACCGCTGCGCGCCGTCCTTCTCGCGGCGGAACGCCTGCACGATCCGGAGCCCGGAGACGGACTCCTGGAGGTCGGCGTTGACGACGCTGATCCGCTCCCGGGCCAGCTCGTACGCCTTGACGCTCTTGCGGCGGAAGAAGAACGTACCGATGACCAGCACCGGCAGGGTCGCGAAGACGACGAGCGCCAGCTGGACGTCGAGGACGAGCAGCACGACCATGATGCCGAAGAACGTGACGGCGGAGACGAAGGCCGTGACCAGACCGGTCTGCAGGAACGTGGACAGCGCGTCCACGTCCGTCGTCATCCGGGTCATGATGCGGCCGGTGAGCTCGCGCTCGTAGTAGTCGAGACCGAGCCGCTGGAGCTGCGCGAAGATCTTCAGCCGGAGCGAGTAGAGCACCCGCTCTCCGGTGCGGCCCGTCATCCGGGTCTCGCCGATCTGTGCCGCCCACTGCACCAGCACGACGAGCAGGGCGAGCGCGGACGCCGCCCAGACCGCACCGGTCGCCATCCGCGTGACGCCCTGGTCGATGCCGTGCCGGATCAGTACGGGCAGGAGCAGGCTCATGCCCGCGTCGACGGCGACGAGCGCCAGGCTGACCGTCAGCGGAAGCCCGAAGCCGTGCAGCAGCCGGCGCAGCCCGTACGACTCCTCACGCCGGACGGCGCGGGCCTCGTCGATCCCGGGGGTGTCGGTGGCCGGGGGAAGCGCCTCCACCTGGGCGAGCAGCTCGGGCGTGGCGGGCATGCCGACCGCGCCGGTGTCGCGGGGCTCCTCCTTGCGGACCCAGAGTCCCGGGCTGATGCCGCGCTCGGCGTCGAAATCGGCTTCCAGCTCCTCCTGGAGCGCCCGGTCGTCCTCGACGGCCGGGTCGGCCGGCACCGGCTGGTGGCCCGGGGAGGTGCCGCCCAGCTCGTCCGGGTCGGTGAGCAGACGCCGGTAGAGGGCGGAGCGGCGCTCCAGCTCCTCGTGCGTGCCGATGTCGGCGAGCCGGCCCTTTTCGAGTACGGCGATGCGGTCGGCGAGGCCGAGGGTGGAGCGGCGGTGGGCGATGAGGAGGGTCGTCCGCCCCTCCATGACCCGGGCGAGGGCCTCGTGGATCTCGTGCTCGACGCGGGCGTCGACGGCGGATGTGGCGTCGTCGAGGAGGAGCAGCCGGGGGTCGGTGAGGATGGCGCGGGCGAGCGCGACGCGCTGGCGCTGGCCGCCGGAGAGGGTGAGCCCGTGCTCGCCGACCTTGGTGTCGTAGCCGTTCGGCAGGTCGGCGATGAACCGGTCCGCCTGGGCGGCGCGGGCGGCCTGCTCGATCTGTTCCTGGGTGGCGTCCGGGTGCCCGTAGGCGATGTTGGCGCGGACCGTGTCGGAGAAGAGGAAGCTGTCCTCCGGTACGAGGCCGATGGCGGCCCGCAGCGAGTCCTGGGTGAGCTCCCGGACGTCGTGGCCGCCGACCAGGACGGCGCCGTGCGCCACGTCGTAGAAGCGGGGCAGGAGGAGGGAGACGGTGGACTTCCCGCTGCCGGAGGCGCCGACGACGGCCACGGTCTCGCCGGGCTCGATGGTCAGCGAGAACCCGTCGAGCACCGGCCGCTCGGGGTCGTAGCCGAACCGCACGTCGTCGAACTCGACGCTCGCCGGGGCGTCGGCGGGGAGCTCCACCGTGCCGTCCTTCATGGTCGGCTCGGTGTCGATCAGCTCGATGACACGCTCCACACCGGCGCGGGCCTGCTGACCGACGGTGAGGACCATGGCGAGCATCCGGACCGGCCCGACGAGCTGGGCGAGGTAGGTCGAGAACGCGACGAACGTACCGAGGGTGATCTCGCCGCGGGTGGCGAGCCAGCCGCCGAGCGCCAGCATCGCGACTTGGCCGAGCGCGGGGACGGCCTGGAGGGCGGGGGTGTATCTGGCGTTCATCCGGATCGTGCGCAGCCGCCCGGCGAACAGCTTCCGCCCGACCTCGCGCAGCTTCCCGGTCTCCTGCTCCTCCTGCCCGAACCCCTTGACGACCCGGACCCCGGAGACGGCCCCGTCGACGACTCCGGCGACGGCCGCCGCCTGCCCCTGGGCGTACCAGGTGGCGGGGAAGAGCCGGGAGCGGGAGCGGCGGGCGATGTACCAGAGCGCGGGGGCGACGGCGATCGCGACCAGGGTCAGCACCGGCGAGAGCCACGCCATGATCACCAGGGAGATGAGGAACAGCAGCACGTTCCCGATCGTCATCGGGAGCATGAACAGCAGCCCCTGGATCAGCTGCAGGTCACTGGTGGCGCGCCCGACGACCTGCCCGGTGGACAGCTCGTCCTGCCGCCTCCCGTCGAGCCGGGTGAGCGTCCGGTACATGTCGGTGCGCAGATCGTGCTGTACGTCGAGGGCGAGCCGGCCGCCGTAGTAGCGGCGGATGTACGTCGATATGTACACCAGCACGGCGGTGGCGATCAGGAGGCCCGTCCAGACGCCGAGGGAACGCGTGTGGTTGCCGACGACATCGTCGATGATCACCTTGGTGATCAGCGGGACGACTGCCAGCACGGCCATCCCGGCGAGCGACGAACCGAGCGCCAGCAGGACATTGCGCCGGTAGCGCCACGCGTAACCGCCCAGTCGCCGCGCCCAGCCCTGCTGTGCTGCGTCCGTGTCCTCGTCCGTCACCGGTGCCTCCCGTTCGACCTGGTCTACCGGAAGGCACCAACGCGATCAGCTGCGGATTTCATCCCGCCGTGACAAAGACGGTCCCATCGGAGTAGGGCCGGCGTACGTCGTCGGACGGAGCGCATCTGGGGGCGGGGGCGCGGCTCGGGGGCGCTCTACGACCTGGGTGTCGCCGTCAGCATCGGCACGGCGGGGGCCTCCGGCACCGCCGGGACCGCTTCCTGCGGCGCGGCCGGCGGAGCGACGGTCGTCCCGGCCACGGCCGCCGGGTTCAGGTCCTTGTGGATGGCGCGGGCGACGGCCTGGATGGTGTTGATGCCCTCGGTCATCGTCTTGTTGTCCTGCGTGAGCACGGTGATGCCGTAGTCGTGCCCCTTCCCGGTGAACGCACCGATGCTGTGCACCCGCCAGCCGTGCGTGGCACGCGGCAGCCAGCCGTTCTTGACCTGGACGGTCACCCCGGACGGGGCTCCGGCGGGCGTCCCCCAGCGCTGCGAGGAGATGACCTTGCGCATCAGGCCGAGTTCGTACGCGCGCGCGTTGTCGCTGAGTACGGAGTTCTTGGCGGTCAGCAACGTCAGCAGCCGCAGCTCGTCCTGCGCGGTGATCTGGGTCAGGCCCCAGTACCCACCGGAGCCGGGCACGGTGTGCGTCATGCCCGCGGCGTTCAGGAACGCCTTCACCTTGGTCACGCCGAGCTGCTTCCACAGGCTGGTGGTCGCGTTGTTGTCGGACTTGGTGATCATGGCGGTGGAGAGGTCGATCTCGCGCTGGGTGAGATAGCGATTGTGCCTCTTGTTGTCCCAGAGCAGCGTCGCGAGGACGGTCGCCTTCACGACGCTCGCGGAGTCGTACGTGCTCGTGGACCGCATCGTGCAGGACGTCTTGGTGGTCCGGTCGTAGAGCGCGATCGCCGTGGTCGAGTTGCGCCCCTTGAGCGCGGCGGTGATGTCGGTCGACAGCTTGGCGGCGAGTCCCGCCTTGCCGGAAGTGCATGTCACGACCGGCGTCGCGGCTGCGGCGGGCGTGGCCGCGAGGGTCACGGGCGCGAGCACGCCCGCGGCAAGAGTGACGGCGAGCGCGGTGCGCGCGCGGCGGGATGTACGAGGCTGGTCCGTCATGAGACGTGTCCCCCTGAGTGATCTGTACGGTGTGCCCCCTGCACACCTGTCAGGGATGACTCACGAGTGGTCGAAAAGTTGTACGGCGGGTCCGGACCGGTGTTCCCGGCCCCGAAGAGCGGGGTAGAGATGGCTTCCGTGAGCGGATCGGGAGGGGTCATGGCGAACGATCAACCGAGCGACGCATATCGCTGTGGGCAGTTGTACGCGGCGCTCGCGGCGCTGGAGAAACTCAGCAAGGGCGACCGTCACTCATTGGGAAGGCTGGGAGCCCGGGTGGAAGCGGCCCAGCAACCCCGCGACCGTCTGACTGGTCATCTGAAGGCGGTCGGCGAGTATGTGGTTGACGCGCGCAAGCAGGGTCGGGGCCCGGCGGCGACGGCCATACTCCGGTCGCTCCCCGATCTGTTGCCTGACGGCAGGGAGCTGCCGCACAAGCTCAACACAGCGCAGCAGGAAGAATTCTGTGACGGCCGCCACGCACAGGAGAAGGTCTTCGAGCACGCGGAAGCCTTTCGCTGAACCCTGCGCGCACCCGTCGCCGCCGTGAGCGGCCACGGGTGCGCGCACCCGTGGCCTACAGATGCGTCGGCTCGAACATCCTCAGCAGTGCCGGAAGCACGACCACCGAAGGACCGGGCTGCGCAAAGGACTTCGCCAGGTCGTCGGCGAGCGTCTCCGGGGTCGTACGGACCGCGGGTACGCCGAACGACTCGGCGAGGGCGACGAAGTCCGGGCGGGACAGTTCCGTCGCCGTGGCCTCGCCGAACGCACCCGACATGTACTCGCGCAGGATGCCGTAGCCGCCGTCGTCGACGATCAGCCAGGTGACCGGCAGGTCGTACTGACGGGCCGTGGCCAGTTCCGCGATGGAGTACATCGCGCCGCCGTCGCCGGAGACCGCCAGGACCGGCTTCGTGCGGTCGGCCGCCGCCGCGCCGAGCGCTGCCGGGAAGCCGTAGCCGAGGCCGCCCGCGCCCTGCGCCGAGTGCATCGTGTTCGGGTGGCGGGCGTCGAAGGCGGACCAGGCCCAGTAGGCGAGGATCGTCATGTCCCAGAAGCTGGGGGACGTGTCGGGCAGCGCCTCGCGGACCGAGGCGATGAGCTGCTGCTCCAGCGTGAGGTCCTGGCCTGCGATGCGGGTCCGTACCGCGTCGAGGACCGTTCGCACGCGGTCCGCCGCCGACTCGTCCTCGCGGCGGTCGACCGCTTCGAGGAGGTCGGCGAGGGCCTCGCGGGCGTCGGCGTGGATGCCGAGTGCGGGGTGGTTGGACTCCAGCTTCCCGGCGTCCGCCTCGATCTGGATGACCCGGCCGCGCGGGCTGAACGTGTGGTAGTTCGAGGAGAGTTCACCCAGTCCGGAGCCGACGACCAGCAGGACGTCCGCCGCTTCGAGGAAGTCCGTCGTGTGGCGGTCCTCCAGCCAGGACTGGAGCGAGAGGGGGTGCTCCCAGGGGAACGCGCCCTTGCCGCCGAACGTGGTGACGACCGGGGCGTCGATCTTCTCCGCGAGGGCGAGCAGCTTGCCGCACGCGTCGGAGCGTACGACTCCGCCCCCCGCGATGATCGCCGGACGCTCGGCGTTCGACAGCAGGTGCGCTGCCACGGCGGTCAGTTCGGGACGCGGGTGCAGGGGGCGCGGGGTGGCGTCCATCGCCGTGACGGCGGGCAGGGCGGTCTCGGCCAGGAGTACGTCCTGCGGGATCTCGATCCAGACCGGGCCGTGCGGGGCCGTCAGCGCGGACTCCCACGCGGCGGCGATCGCGGACGGGATCTGCGACGCCGTACGGACCGTGTGGACCGACTTCACGATGTCGCGGAACGACGCCTTCTGGTCCCGGAGTTCGTGCAGGTAGCCGTGGCGGCCGCCGCCCAGACCCGCGGTCGGGATCTGGCTGGAGATGGCCAGCACGGGGGCGGACGCGGCCGCCGCCTCCTGGAGCGCGGCGAGCGAGGTGAGCGCGCCCGGCCCGGTGGAGAGCAGCAGCGGCGCCACTTCGCCGGTGATCCGGCCGTACGCGTCGGCGGCGAAGCCCGCGTTGTTCTCGACGCGCAGCCCGACGTACGAGAGGGAGGAGCGGCGCAGCGCGTCGAACATGCCCAGCGCGTGCTGGCCGGGCAGCCCGAAGACGGTGGTCGCGCCGAGGCCCTGGAGGGTCTCGACGACGAGGTCACCGCCGTTGCGTCCGGCGGGAGGGTTCAGTGCGGCCGCGATCTGCTCGGGGGTGAGCTGCGGGCGCTCGTCGTGGTGGTCGTGGGTCACTTGCCCTGAGTCCCCTTGGCCGCCGCGATCTGACGGGACATGATCGTCGTCAGCTCGTACGCGGTGTGGGAGGCGGCAACGGAGGTGATCTCCGCGTGGTCGTACGCGGGGGCGACCTCGACCAGGTCGGCGGAGACCAGGTTGCAGGAGGACAGGCCGCGGACGATCTCGAGGAGCTCGCGGGAGGTGAGGCCGCCCGCCTCGGGGGTGCCGGTGCCGGGCGCGTGCGCCGGGTCCAGGACGTCGATGTCGATGGAGATGTACAGCGGGCGGTCGCCGATGCGCTGGCGCAGCTGGTCGGCGACCTCGTCGACGCCGCGGCGCATGACGTCGGCGGAGGTGACGATGCCGAAGCCCATCTTGGCGTCGTCGTCGAGGTCCTGCTTGCCGTACAGCGGGCCGCGGGTACCGACGTGGGAGAGCGCGGACGTGTCGAGGATGCCCTCCTCGACGGCCCGGCGGAACGGGGTGCCGTGGGTGTACTCGGCGCCGAAGTAGGTGTCCCACGTGTCGAGGTGGGCGTCGAAGTGGAGCAGGGCGACCGGGCCGTGCTTCTTCGCGACGGACCGCAGCAGCGGGAGCGCGATGGTGTGGTCGCCGCCGAGCGTCATCATGCGGGCGCCGGTGGAGAGGAGGTCGTCGGCCGCGGCCTCGATCGTCTCGACGGCCTCGTTGATGTTGAACGGGTTGGCGGCGATGTCACCGGCGTCGGCGACCTGCGCGAGGGCGAACGGCGAGGCGTCCTGCGCCGGGTTGTACGGGCGCAGCAGGCGCGACGCCTCACGGATCGCGTTGCCGCCGAAGCGGGCGCCGGGGCGGTAGGAGACACCCGTGTCGAAAGGCACGCCGACGACGGCGACATCGGCGGTGCCGACCTCGTCGAGCCGGGGGAGCCGCGCGAACGTCGCGGGACCGGCGTACCGCGGGACGCGGGAGGAGTCGACGGGGCCGCGCGGCGTTTCGTTGCTGCTCATGTGAAGTGCCTTCCTGAGGAGTGATGCACGCTTTGTGGGCGTTCGTACGATATTCGAGTGCGCGGGGTGTGGTGGCACGCGGGGTGCCTCCCGCAACGGTTCCGTCCTCAATCTCCCCCATAGCCTTAAGGGCATGGGGGGGGACCCCCTCGACGGGCTTGGATATCCTGCCCGGCGATTGAGGACGGCGGGGGCATAATCAAGCCCGTCCGGCGATTGAGGACACGTGGTCAGACGGTCACCGGGTCCGCAGCCGGCGTCTCGTCGGAGTCGGCACCCCTGCCCGCCAGGCGCTCGCGCCAAGCGGTGAGCACGGCCGCGTCCGTCGGCTTCGTGGCCAGGGACACGATCACATACGCCGCGAGCGAGGACAGCAGCCCGTAGTAGACCGGCTCGTTGGCGAGGATTCCGTACGACGCCATCAGACCGATCACCGCGAGGCCACCGACGGACACCGCGGCCAGCGCGCCGGCGGCCGTGCCGCGACGCCACAGCAGACCACCGAGGATCGGCACGAGCAGCCCGCCGACGAGCAGGTTGTACGCGACGGTCAGGGCCTCGACGACGTTGTTGAGGGCGATGGCGATGGCGATGACGGCCACACCCATGATGAGGATGAAGACTCGGTTGCCCTTCACCTCGTCGTGCTCCTCGCCGCCGCTCCGGGTCACCGCGCCCCGCAGCCTCGACCAGATGTCGTTGTTGGCGACGGTGGCGCAGGCGATCAGCGCACCGGACGACGTCGACATCACCGCGGCGAGTGCGGCGGCCAGCACCAGTCCGCGTACACCCACCGGCAGTTCGTCCTTGACGATGGTCGCGAAGGCCGCGTCCGCGCTGGGCAGCTTCGGGTACATGACCTTGGCGGCGGTGCCGATGACGGCTCCGGCGATCGCGTACACCAGGCAGTACGTACCGGCGACGGTGCCACCCCAGCGTGCGGTGCGGTCGGTGCGCGCGGTGAACACGCGCTGCCAGATGTCCTGGCCGATCAGCATGCCGAAGGTGTAGATCAGCACGTAGGTGAAGATCGTCTCGCCACCGATGCCGAGCGGGTCGAAGTACTCGGTGGGCAGCTTCGCCTTCATCTCACTGAAGCCGCCGGCCTTGATGACGGCGATCGGCAGGAGCAGCAGCAGGACGCCGATCGTCTTGACGACGAACTGCACCATGTCCGTGAGCGTGATCGACCACATGCCGCCGAGCGTCGAGTACGCGACGACGATGGCGCCGCCGAGGATGATCGCGACGGTGCGGTTCAGGTCGAAGAGGACGTCGAAGATGGTGGCGTACGCGATGGTCGAGGTGACCGCGAGCATCAGCGTGTACGCCCACATGACGACACCGGAGATGAGTCCGGCCCGGCCGCCGTAGCGCAGGTCGAGCATCTCGGAGACGGTGTAGACCTTCAGCCGGGCGATGCGCGCCGAGAAAAAGATGGACAGGGCGAGCAGCCCGAGGCCGATGGTGAAGACCATCCAGGCGCCGGAGAGTCCGTACTGGTAGCCGAGGCCGACGCCGCCGATGGTGGAGGCACCACCGAGGACGATCGCGGCCATGGTCCCGGAGTACATCCAGGGGCCGAGGCGGCGGCCCGCCACCAGGAATTCGCTCTTGGACTTGGCGCGGCGCATGCCCCACCAGCCCATCGCGAGCATGCCGGCCAGATAGACGATGATCACTGCGTAGTCGACAGCCATGGGCTTACCTCCGTCTCCGTGAAATGTTGCGGGTATGTGTTGTGTGAAGACGGTAGGTGGCCCGCAAGCAGCGCTGAAGTGTACGTTTCATCCATTCTCGTCGTAGCCAATGGATGGACCATCCATGCCGGACACTCCCACCGGACCCACAGCCCCCACCGGGTCCGCTCCCCCCACCCCGCCCGTCCCGCTCGCCGAGCTGCTCGCCCGCGAGGAGCTCCGGCTGCGCCGGATCGCGGGACCCGACCACGCGGATCTGTGGTGGGTGCACACCTCGGAGATGGCCGACCCGTACCCGTATCTGCTCGGCGGTGAGCTGCTGCTGAGCGCCGGGGTCCTGCTCAAGGACCCGGACACCTATGTCGCCCGGCTGGTGGAGGCGGGGGCGGCGGCGCTCGGTTTCGGGGTCACACCGGTGCACGACTCCGTGCCACAGGCGCTGATCGAGGCGTGCGACCGACACGGGCTGCCTCTGGTGGAGGTGCCGCCCGAGACCCCGTTCACCGCGATCGCCCGAGCGGTGTGGCGCCTGATGGCCGAGGCCCGGCACCGGGAGCTGCGCCGGGTGACGCGCGCCCAGCAGGCCCTGGCCACGGCGGCGGCCCGGCCGGATCCGGTCCCCGCGGTGCTGCAACAGCTCGCCGCCCAGTTGTCAGGGTGGGCGGTCCTGCTCTCCGCGGCCGGCGAGGAGCTGCACGCGGCGGGCCGCCGCCCGCCCCCCGAGGTGCGGGCGGCGCTGACCCGGCTGACCCGCGTGGTCTCCCCCGCCGCACTTCCCGCCTCCCCCGCCCCCACATCCGCGACCGACGCCGTCGGCGACACGCATCTCTTCGCGTACGCGCTCGGCGGCGGGCAGGGGCTCGTCCTGGCACTGTCGACGGGGCGGCGCGAGGCGGGCGACCACACGGTCACCGGGATCGCGGTCGTCCTTCTCTCCCTGCTGGCCGCCCCGCACCAGGGCGCCGACGCCGCGGGCCGGTCCGCGGCGCTGGTGCGGCTGCTGCTGGGCGCGGACCCGGTGGCCGTAGCCCCGCTGCTCGGCGGCGCCGCACTCTGGACGGTGGTGCATGCCCGGCGCAGCGGCGGCGGCCCCGTCGACCCGCTCACCGCCGGGGCACTGGGTGCCGCGCTGGGGTCCGCGCTGGTCGATGCGGGCCGGGGCGGCGCCGCGGTCAAGGTCCTGGTCCCGGGTGGCGAGCGGGTCACCCCGCAGCCCGGCTGGACACTCGGCACCTCCGCCCCCGTCTCCATCACCACGCTGGACCTCGCCGACGGCCAGGCGGCCCGCGCCCTGGGCCGGGCCGTGGCCACCCGCACCCCGCTGGCCCACCACGACAACGGCACCGGAGGCGGTCTGGCCGCGCTGATCCCTCCGGACCAGGCCGAGGCCCACGCCCGCGCCCTCCTCGCCCCGCTCACCGAGCCACTGGCCGAGACGCTGCGCTGCTGGCTGAGCCTGCACGGCAGCTGGGACCGCACGGCGACAGCCCTCCAGGTCCACCGCAACACGGTCCGCCAGCGCATCGCCCGCTGCGCGACGCTGCTGGACGCGGACCTGGACGACATGGACGTACGGACGGAGCTGTGGTTCGCGCTGCGGCAGCGGTGAGCGGCATTCATCAGTGACTGCAAACGTCTGCTACGGCATCAGGCGGCGGGCCAACCGGCCTGGCCAAGCCGTTGCAGCGAAAAGTCATCCGCCCGACACCAGGGCCGCTGCGAGCACTCTGACCCGGGGCGCGCCGCCCCCGACCGCCCCGAGCGTGCTGAGCATCACCCTGGACAGCCCTGGTGACTGCCGGGTAACTTTTGACCAGAACTGAGCAAGCGCTTAGCCATGCCGCTGGCCAATGCTCGCCCGAAGCTGATCGAAGCCGACAGAGGAGGCACCCCGTGCGCCGTACGGTATTCAACGAGGACCACGAGGCGTTCCGGGAGACCATCCGCGCCTTCATCGCGGCCGAGGTCGTCCCCGTCTACGACGAGTGGTTCGCCGCCGGCCAGGCGCCGCGCGAGTTCTACCACAAGCTCGGCGAGCTGGGCGTCTTCGGCATCGAGGTGGACGAGGAGTACGGCGGCGCCGGCATCGACTCGCACAAGTACGAGGCCGTCATCTACGAGGAGACCGCCCGCGCCGGTGTCTCCTTCGGCGGCTCGGGTGTGCACACCCTGCTCGGCCTGCCGTACATCAAGATGCTCGCCACCGACGAGCAGAAGAAGCGCTGGCTGCCGAAGTTCACCACCGGCGAGGAGATGTGGGCCCTCGCGATGACCGAGCCGGGCACCGGCTCCGACGTCGCGGGCATGAAGACCACCGCCAAGCTCTCCGAGGACGGCACGCACTACGTCCTCAATGGCGCCAAGACCTTCATCACCGGTGGCGTGCATGCCGACCGCGTGATCGTGTGCGCCCGTACGTCCGCTCCCCGCGAGGACGACCGCCGCTTCGGCATCTCCCTGTTCGCCGTGGACACCAAGTCGGCGGGCTACTCCGTCGGCCGCAAGCTCGACAAGCTCGGCCTGAAGGTCTCCGACACCGCCGAGCTGGCCTTCGTCGACGTCAAGGTCCCCGTCGAGGACCTGCTCGGCGAGGAGAACAAGGGCTTCGGCTACCTCGGCACCAACCTGGCGTCCGAGCGCTGGGGCATAGCCTTCGGCGCGTATGCGCAGGCGGCTGCCGCCGTCCGGTTCGCCAAGAGCTACGTGCAGGACCGCACGGTCTTCGGCAAGACCGTCGCCTCGTTCCAGAACACCAAGTTCGAGCTGGCCGCCTGCCAGGCCGAGGTGGACGCGGCCCAGGCCGTCGCCGACCGCGCGCTGGAGGCCCTCGACGCCGGAGAGCTGACCGCCGCCGAGGCCGCGTCCGCGAAGCTGTTCTGCACCGAGGTCGCGCACCGCGTGATCGACCGCTGCCTCCAGCTGCACGGTGGCTACGGGTTCATGAACGAGTACCCGATCGCCCGCCTGTACGCGGACAACCGTGTCAACCGCATCTACGGCGGCACCAGCGAGGTCATGAAGTCGATCATCGCCAAGTCCATGGGCCTGTAGGGCGGTTACGTTCTCCTCCATGAGCACCGCACTTGAATCCCTGCTCGATCTGCTCGACCTGGAGCAGATCGAGCAGGACATCTTCCGGGGCACGAGCCGTTCCGCGATCGTGCCCCGGGTCTTCGGCGGCCAGGTCGCGGCCCAGGCACTCGTTGCCGCGGGCCGCACCGTCCCCGCGGACCGCACGGCCCATTCGTTGCACTCCTACTTCCTGCGGATGGGCGACCCGGGCGCACCGATCGTCTACAGCGTCGACCGGATCCGCGACGGCCGCTCCTTCACCACCCGCCGGGTGGTGGCCGTCCAGCACGGGCAGCCGATCTTCCATCTCTCGGCGTCCTTCCAGACGTACGAGGACGGCCTGGAGCACCAGGAGGACATGCCGCCCGCTCCCGACCCGGAGACACTGCCCACGGCGGCGCAGATGCTGCCGCGGTACGCCGACACGTTCACCGACCCGGGTGTCATGGACCGGCTGCTGGAGGCACGGGACGCGGTGGACCTGCGCTATGTCGGCGCCCCGCCGTTCGCCAACGTCGGCACACCGCAGGAGCCCCGCTCCCAGGTGTGGTTCCGCACCAACGGCAAGCTCGCGGACGACCCGCTGCTGCACGTCTGCATGGCCACGTACGTCTCCGACATGACGCTGCTCGACTCGGTGCTGCTCGCGCACGGGCGCGGCGGCTGGATGGTCGGCGACGTGGTCGGCGCGAGCCTGGACCACGCGATGTGGTTCCACCGGCCGTTCCGGGCCGACGAATGGCTGCTGTACGACCAGGCCTCGCCGTCCGCGTCCGGCGGGCGCGGGCTCGGCCAGGCCCGTATCTACACGCAGGACGGCCGGCTGGCGGTCACCGTCATCCAGGAGGGCGTGGTCCGGGTCCCGCGGGACTGAGACCGCCCGGGACTTGAGGGGTGGGACAAGGAGCGGGTCTGGGTACGTGCAGCTGCAAGGCGGAGGATTGAGCCATGGCGGAGCCATGGTGATTGACGACAACGCCGCAGATGTGCGCACCCAGACCCGCGACGCCGCCCCCCAAGTGCCGGGCGGTCTGAGCAGGCCACGGCCCGCCCATTCATGGATACTCCCCACCATGAGCGCCGAGAACAGCACCAGCGGCAGCGCGACCGGTGGGGAGTCCGCGTTCACGGTCGTCGTCGCGGCGATCGCCAACCTCGGTATCGCCGTGGCGAAGGTGATCGCGGGGCTGATCAGCGGATCGAGCGCGATGCTCTCCGAGGCGGCGCACTCGGTCGCCGACACCGTCACCGAGGTCCTGCTGCTCACCGCGCTCAAGCGCAGTGAGAGGCCCGCCGACGAGGAACACCCGCTGGGCTACGGCCCCGAGCGCTACATCTGGGCGCTGCTCGCCTCGGTCGCCACGTTCGTCGGCGGCGCGGTGTTCGCCATCTACGACGGCGTCCACACGCTCGTCCGGGGCGAGGAACTCGGCGACCCGCTGATCTCGTACATCGTGCTGGCCGTCGCGTTCGTTCTGGAGGGCTACTCCCTGCGCACGGGCCTGCGCCAGATCCGCGGTGAGGCCGCCCGTCTGGGCGCACCCACCACCCACTACTTGCGCCACACCCCCGACACCGCGGTCAAGGCGGTCGTGATGGAGGACTCGGCGGCCCTGGTCGGCCTGCTCCTCGCCGCTGGCGGGCTCCTCGGCGGCACGCTCTCCGGCTCGGGCGTCTGGGACGGCATCGCGTCGATCCTGATCGGCGCCCTGCTGGTGTACGTGGCCTGGGTGCTGGGCCGCTCCAACGCCCAGCTGCTGATCGGCCGGCCGCTGCCGAAGGAGATGCGGGACGGGGTTCGCGAGGAAATCCTCTCCGTACCGCACGTCATCGAGGTCCTGGAGCTGACCACCCTGATCCAGGGACCGACGGAGGTCCTCGTCGCCGCGAAGATCGACTTCCGGGACGCGTCGACCGCGGAACAGATCGAGTGGGCGTGCGAGGAGGCGGAGGAGCAGTTGCGGGAGCGGTATCCGTCGATCCGCCGGGTGTATCTGGACCCGACGCCCGGGCTGGGGCTGGGGCAGCGGCGACGGGCCGGCCGGCCGGGGGCGGGGCCGGATACCGGTACAGGGGCCTGATACGGCGGCGGCCCGCACGGCACTGGAGGGCCCGGCGGTGAAGCTGCTCAAGGCCAGGCAAGAACGCGGCTGCGGCCGGCGGGGTCCAGAAAGCCCGGAAACCCCGTCCCACCACCCGATGGCCATGTCCCCGGCGTGGTCGCGAACAGCCGGAACGGCGTCCTGGCTGCGGAGCCACAGCGGAAATTAGGTAAGCCTTACCTAGCTTTTGTGTGGGTCTTGTGCAGGCTCACGTCCGCACTCTCCTCGGAGCCCCTCACATGCTGTCCCCTGCCGCCGCCTCGGTGCCCGCCAGAACGCCGTCCCGTCCTCTCCGCCTGTACGACTCGTGGTGGACCGTGGCGGCAGCCGGCCTGATGGCGATGATCGTGCTGACGGCGGGGCTGTGGTGCTCCCTCCATGTGCACACCGACCAGACGCTGCACACCGCCGTGCTCTTCGTCCACCTCGCCTCGCTGGTGCTCGGCTTCGGCGCGGTGCTCTCCGCCGACTACTACGGCCTGCTGTGGGCCACCGGCCGCTGCCCGCTCGGTGAGGTCATAGCCGCCACGTCCCGGCTCCACGTGCCGATCTGGGCCGGTCTCGGCGGGCTGGTCACCAGCGGGCTCATGCTCCAGCCCGACCTGCACTCCGTGCTGACCCAGACGAAGATCGCGCTGGCCGGCCTGCTCACCCTCAACGGCCTCCAGGCGGGCCTCCTCGGTCGCCGCCTCGCCGAGGCCACCGAGCCGATCGGCCGCGGAATGATGGCCTGGGGAGGCGCCACGGCGCTCCTGTCCCAGGTCTGCTGGTGGGGTGCGGTCGCGATCGGCTTCCTCAACACGAACCGCTGACCGAACCCATCTCAGCGGCTCACCCCTGCCGGCAGCCGCTTCTGCAGGGAGATCACCGGGTACCGGACGGTTGTGATGCCCCGTCCGCCTCTGGGATGTCCGCGGGGCCAAGCACCGTCGGCGGTGACGAGCCGCCCGCGAAGGGAGGTGCTAGAAAGAGAGAATGACCGGGCTCAACGGTCGACCAGCGCACCTCCCGCGCGGCCCTCTGGGAGAGCGCCTCCGTCGGATCCTGAGCGGGCGGAGCATCGCCGCGCAGATGTTCGCCGTACAGGCCGTGTTCGCCCTGCTCCTCATCGTCATCGTGACGGTGGCACTCCTGTTCGACGCCCGCAGCACTGCGGTGAGAGCGGCTGGCGACCGGACGGCCGCCATCGCCCAGACCCTCTCGACGTCTCCCCAGGTCGTGGCGGGCCTCCATTCCCCCCACCCGACCGCTGCGCTCCAGCCGCTGGCCGAACGGACCCGGAAGCTGACAGGCGTCGACTTCATCATCGTGGCGAACACGAAGGGCATCGTCTACACCCACCCGCTGCGGAAGCGCATCGGCAAACCGCTGATCGCCGACTTCCGGCCCGCTCTGAAGGGCAAGGTCGTCACGGAGACCATCCACGGCACCTTCGGCCCCACCGTGGAAGCCATAGCCCCTGTGACCGACAGCAAGGGGTCGGTCGTCGGCCTCGTCACCGCCGGGGTCACGGTCAAGCGCGGGGAGGCCCTGGCGGCCGGCCAGTTGCCGCTCCTCCTGGGGGGCGCGGCCACCGCACTGGTGCTGTCCGCGGGCAGCACGGCGCTGGTGAGCCGGCGACTGCGGCGCCAGACCCGCGGCCTGGACCCGGCGGAGATGACCCGGATGTACGAGCATCACGACGCGGTGCTGCACGCGGTGCGCGAAGGAGTGCTCATCGTCGGGGACGACGGGCGGCTGCTGCTGTCCAACGACGAGGCGCGGCGGCTGCTGGATCTGCCGCCGGACGCCGAGCAGCACCGGGTGACGGAGCTGGGTCTGGAGCCGGGCACGGCTGAACTGCTGGCCTCCGGACGGGCCGCGACCGACGAGGTGCTCTTCGCCGGGGACCGGCTGCTGGCCGTCAACCAGCGGCCCACCGCCCCCTACAGCGGGAGCGTGGCGACGCTGCGGGACACCACCGAGCTGCGGGCGCTGGCGGGCCGGGCGGAGGTCGCGCGGGAGCGGCTGGGGCTGCTGTACGACGCCGGGGTGCGGATCGGCACCACGCTGGACGTGCGGCGCACCGCGGAGGAGCTGGCCGAGGTGGCGGTCCCCCGGTTCGCCGACGTCGTCACGGTCGAGCTGCTGGACCCGGTGCTGCAGGGCGAGGAGCCGCAGGGAGCGGGCAGCGAGATGCGCCGTGTCGCCGTCGTGGGCCTGGAGTCCGACTCTCTTTTCTACCCCGTCGGCGCGCTGATCCCGTTCGTCGCCACCCACCCGGTCGCGGCCGGGATGACCCTCGACCGTGCCGTCCTCGAGGCGGACCTGAGCACCGCCGACGGCTGGCGGGCCCAGGACCCCGAACGCGCTCGGCGCATCCTGGAGCACGGCATTCGCTCTCTGATCTCGGTGCCGCTGCGGGCGAGGGGAGTGGTGCTGGGAACGGCCGACTTCTGGCGCTCCGAGAAAGACCCCTTCGATGAGGAGGACCTGTTCTTCGCCGAGGAGCTGGCCGCCCGGGCTGCGGTGTGCATCGACAACGCCCGCCGCTACACCCTTGAGCACACCGTGGCCGTCACCCTGCAGCGCAGCCTGCTGCCCCGCGCCCTGCCCGAGCAGTCCGCGCTGGAGGTCGCCCACCGCTATCTGCCCGCCCGGGCCGGGGTGGGCGGCGACTGGTTCGACGTCATCCCGCTGCCCGGCACCCGGGTGGCCTTGGTGGTCGGCGACGTCGTCGGCCACGGCCTGCACGCCGCCGCCACCATGGGCCGTCTGCGCACCGCCGTCCGTAACTTCTCGGCCCTCGATCTGCCTCCCGATGAACTCCTGAGCTACCTGGACGAGCTGGTCACCCAGATCGACACCGAAGAGGCCACCGAGGACGACGAGAACCCGGCGGTGACCGGTGCCACCTGCGTGTACGCCGTCTACGACCCGGTCACCGGGGTGTGCACCCTGGCCCGGTCCGGCCACCCGGGGCCCGCCCTGGTCCACCCCGACGGCACCGTGGACTACCCGGACGTGCCGGTCTCCCCGCCGCTGGGCCTGGGCGGCAACCTGCCCTTCGAGACGGCCCGGCTGGAGCTGCCTGAGGGTTCGCTTCTGGTGCTCTTCACCGACGGGCTCGTCGAGGACCGCCGCCGCGACCTCGACACCGGCCTGGGCGCGCTGCGCACCGCTCTGGCCGCCGCCGTGGACCGTACCCCGGAGGAAACCTGCGCTGCGGTGCTGGAGGCCGTGCTGCCCGCCCAGCCCAGCGACGACGTCGCGCTGCTGGTGGCCCGTACCCGCCGGCTGGCCCCCGACCGGGTCGCCGAATGGACGGTCCCCTCCGACCCGGCGGCCGTCGCCCCCGTCCGAGCGGAGTGCATCCTCCGGCTGAACAACTGGGGGCTGGACGAGATCTCCTTCGCCACCGAACTGATCCTCAGCGAGCTGATCACCAACGCCGTCCGGTACGGCACCCAGCCCATCACCGTCCGCATGCTGTACGACCGCACCCTGGTCTGCGAGGTCTCCGACGGGTCCAGCACCTCTCCCCATCTGCGCCGGGCCGCCACCACGGACGAGGGCGGCCGCGGCCTGTTCCTCGTCGCGCAGTTCGCCCGGCGCTGGGGCACCCGCTACACCGCCCGCGGCAAGGTCATCTGGGCCGAGCAAGCCCTCCGCGACGGTGCCGCGGAACCGGGTGTGGACCTCGGCGACCTTCTGCTCGCTCAGTGGGAGGACGTCGAGGGCTGACTGCCCTGAAGAAGCCCCGCCGCGTCCAGCAGATACGCGACCATCGGGTCGTAGAAACGCGGGTCGGTGACATGGTCGTCGAGCGGGACCGTCACCTGAATGGTCCCCTCGGCCTCGCCGATGAAGAGCGCCGGGTCGTTGCAGTCGGCGAAGCCGACCGCGTCGAGGCCGCGCTGCCCCGCGCAGCCCGCCCAGCCGTGGTCGGCGACCACCAGATCGGGCTGCGGTCGGCCCTCGCGCTCCAGGCCGTCGAGGATCGCGGCCATCGGCGCGGGCGAATGCGTGTGCCACAGCGTGGCCCCGCGCTCCAGCACGGCCACGTCGGCGAACTGGAAGACCATGCCCTCGTCCGCCATCAGCCCGGACGGAATCCGTACGATCTCGCACCCGGCGCCGCGCAGCGCGTCCGCGGTCTGCCGGTGCACATCCAGCAGCCCACCCGGATGGCCAGTCGCGAACAACACCCGCTCCGCCCCGGCCGCCGCCTTGCGCAGCCGGGCCGCCATCCGCTCCAGCGCGTCGACGGTCAGCTCCGGGTCGATGGTGTCCTGCCCGTGCCGGTGCTCCGGATCATCACTGACCCCGCAGCGCTCGGCCATCACGGCGAGCACATCCTGCTCATCGGCCCACCGGTTGCCGAGCTCCAGCCCCAGCCAGTAGTGCGTGTCGCCGTTGGCGAGCCTGCGGTAGTGGGTGAGGTTGTTGTCGCGGGGGGTGGCGACGTCTCCGGCGATACGCGTGCGGACGAGGTGCTCGACGAGGGCGGCGCGGCTGGGTATCGGCATGAACCCATTGTGCCGTCAGGTGTGCGCAGTGTGCCGGGTGTCTTGCACGGCGGACGGGGCGGGACGCACCGGACATCGGGTCCGGACCAGAACCGCCCACGGCCTGCCCACCCCATAAGAGGAGGTGGGACGCGGGCCCCAATGATCACCTGGGACACCTGCGCCGTCGTCGCGAACCGCAAGGGCCACGCGACCGTCGGAGCCCTGGCCCCGTCCCCTTGGCTCTTCCCCGGCGGTCCGCCCGCCACAGCGATCGTCCGCCGACGTTGCCGTCAACGGCCTATTAGGCGACGTCGCGCCGACGCTCGGCGTAGGTGAAGGCGATGAACTCCTCCAGCTCCTCGTCGGACTCGAAGGTGTCCGCCTTGAGATCGTCGAGGGAGCGGATCGGCTGGGTGTTCTTCGCGGCCAGCAGTTCCTCGACCGTCAGCCGGGGCCGGATCGGCGGAAGGATCGAACGCTCGGTTTCCGCTGCACTCATGACGAAACCTCCCCGCTGACGCCGGGCACTCCCTGCTGCGGCTCATGATAGGGCCGCAGTCCTGCGGCCGGAGCGGACTTTCTCCGGCGGGGCCGACGCGAAGCCCACTTGGATTCGATATTTCGCGAATCACGACCTGATTCGCCCCATCGCCATTGCTGAGCGTCTTTACGATCCGCCCATCCCTTCCGCGTAAGACCGTGGACGGAAGTGAGCCGCACCGGATCGCGACTGTCGCGACCCGGTGGCCCACGACCCGGTGGGTCAGGACCCGGCCGGTCGCGACGCGGTGCGCCACGCCATCAAATGCCTTTGATCCCCTGGGTAATTACCCTTCCCACCCCACCCCACCTCCCGTCACCCGCAAGGGTGAGGTTTGCCAACTGGGCTGGATTTCGGTCCGGTTGGCAGGCATATGCTCGCCGCAACAACCCCAGACATGCGTCGGCCCCCGGCCGGGACTGCGAATCCCGATCGGGGGCCTGACCACCGAGGAAGTTAGGGCTTCCCGATGGATACCCAGCAGATTACCGCGCCCTCGCGCGCCACGGCAGGCGATCGCCGCCCCGCCACCCCTTCCGGTGTCATTCACATCAACACCCGCCACCCCAACCGCTACACCGTCATCGGCAACCATCTCGCCCAGCACCGAGAGATGTCGCTGGTGGCGATCGGGCTGGCCGTGCACATCCAGTCGCTGCCCGCCGGGGCCAAGATCGGCATCAAGTTCCTCGCCGATCGCTTCCCGGAGAGCGAAACCCGGATCGCCGCCGCCCTGCGCGAGCTGGAGAGCCACGGATATCTGGCCCGTACGCGGGAACGGACGCCCGGCGGTCGGGTCGTCACGCGGACCGTGTCGTACAACCAGCCGGGAGCGGGTGTCGACCGTCCGGTGCCGAGGCCCGCACCCAGGGCCGAACCGGTGGCCCCTGCCCCGGCCTCCCCGCCTGCCCTGCCTGCAGCGCCCACGCCGCTTGCTCCGGCGCCTGTCCCCGAGCAGCGAACCACCTCACCCGAAGCGCCCGCGACCCCACCGCTCCCCGAGCCGCAGACCCATGACCTCGCCCACCACCGCAGCGCCGTCGATCTCCTCGCCGGCCTGCGCCGTCATGATCCCCGGCTGTTGCTCTCCGAGGACGACATCCGCCGACTGACCCCCGCCGTCGCCGCCTGGCTCGAACGCGACGCCCACCCCGACGCCGTACGCCGCACCCTCGTCGCCGACCTCCCCGAACCTCTGAAACGCCCAGCGGGCCTCCTCGCCCACCGACTCGCCACCCTCCTGCCACCCCCGCTCCCCGCCGCCCCGGCCCGGGAAGCCGTACGGCGCCCGAACCCGCTGCAGAACTGCGACGGGTGCGACCGCGCCTTCCGGGCGCCGGAGCCCGGCGAGTGCCACGACTGCCGATCCGACCTGCAGGAGGCCGCCTAGCATGAACGTGACGACCCTTGACCCCGGGTACAGACGACGAGGAGCGAGCACGATGACCATCGCCCCGGACGACGCACGGCGAGACGCCCGCCTGTACCAGGTCATGCGGGACTTCGTCTCATCCATGGACGACACCCTTCCTGGCAAATTCGAGATCACCAAGGAAGGAATCGTCCACGACATGATGGCGCCCGCCGGACCCCATGAGTTGACGACACTGCGCGTCCGGAAGCGCCTGGAGAAGGTGATGCCGGAAGAGCTGGTGGCCCACACGGGGACTCCTGACGTGGAAGATGCGCCGGAGGGCATCATGCGTCACCCCGACGTGATGGTGATCGCCGAGGTGGACATGGAGGTCGAGGGTTCCTTCGCGCCCCGCACGCTCATCGCCGCCGTCGAAGTCGTCTCACGGTCCAACCCGGACAACGACTGGGTAAGCAAGATGCGGGACTATCCGCTTCTGGGCATCCCCCTCTACGTGATCTTCGATCCGCGTACCGGCTCGGGGGCCGTGCTCTCCGACATCCATCCCACGCCGAACGGGCCGCGCTACGCCACCCGCAAGGACTTCCTGTACGGGGAGGACATCACCATCGGCGAGTGGACCATCTCGACCGATAACCTGCCGCGGTACGCGTAGCGCACCGCGACCTGCCCGGTCGGCGCGATCTGCGCAGGTCGGCGTCGAGCGGCCGCTCCCGATCGCCGCTGGTGCCGTGGAGGCACACGTTCACCGGGTTGCTCGGCCTGCAGGCACGCTTTTGTCCTCAATCGCCGGACGGGCTTGCAGATACTGAGGACGAACCGCCCGCCGCAGCGAACGCCCCCAGCGCCAGCCGGTGCAGCAGCGCCGCCGTCGCCGTGCGGCCCGGAAGGGCGCCGGGGCGGCCCAGGTGGGGGGTCGAGTTGAGCAGGCCGAAGACCGCGTGGACGGTGGCGCGGGCCTCGCTCTCGGGGAGGAGCGGGTAGAGGGCGCGGACCACCTCGACCCAGAGCTCCACGTACTGGCGCTGGAGCTGGCGCACGCGCTTGCGGTCGGTGTCCCGGAGGCGGTCCAGCTCGCGGTCGTGCAGGGTGATCAGGGGGCGGTCGTCCAGGGCGAAGTCGATGTGGCCCTCGATGAGCGCGTCCAGGAGGGCTTCCGGGGAGCCGTCGCCGGAGGCCGCGTCCTCCGTGACGCGGAGCCTTCCGCCGGCCAGGAGGCGCTCACTGATGCCGACCAGCAGCTCGGCGAGCATGGCGTCCTTGCCGGGGAAGTGGCGGTAGAGGCCGGGACCGCTGATCCCGACGGCTGCGCCTATCTCGTCGACGCCCACACCGTGGAAGCCGCGCTCGGCGAAGAGGCGGGCAGCCTCCTTGAGGATCTGCTCGCGGCGCGTGGGGGCGTCCGTCCTGGTGGTCATGGATTCGATTCTAGACAGTGGCGTTAGCGAGCGTTAACCTGAAGGGAACGTGTTAACGCTCATTAACCGGATCGGCCGGACCGGTCGACCGGGCAAGGGGGCTCGACGGATGCAGCAGGCACCGGTGCTGGCGAGTGCGGCGGATCCCGCGTCTCAGGGCTGGCTGGCCAACGAGGAGGCGCACCGCGCGCTCGGCGACGAGCTGCGGGCGCGCCTGGCCGCGGCCAGGCTGGGCGGGGGTGAGAAGGCCCGCGCCCGCCATGTGGCGCGCGGGAAGCTGCTGCCCCGGGAGCGGGTGGACACCCTGCTCGATCCGGGGTCGCCCTTCCTGGAACTGGCACCGCTCGCGGCCGAGGGGCTGTACGGGGGCGCCGCTCCGGCGGCCGGAGTGATCGCCGGGATCGGGCGGGTCAGCGGCCGGGAGTGCGTGATCGTCGCCAATGACGCCACGGTCAAGGGCGGCACGTATTACCCCATGACGGTGAAGAAGCACCTGCGGGCGCAGGAGGTGGCGCTGGAGAACCGGCTGCCGTGTCTGTACCTCGTGGACTCCGGTGGCGCGTTTCTGCCGATGCAGGACGAGGTGTTTCCCGACCGGGAGCACTTCGGGCGGATCTTCTACAACCAGGCGCGGATGTCGGGGGCCGGGATTCCGCAGGTCGCTGCCGTGCTGGGGTCCTGTACGGCCGGTGGGGCGTACGTCCCCGCGATGAGCGACGAGGCCGTGATCGTCCGGAACCAGGGGACGATCTTCCTCGGCGGTCCGCCGCTGGTGAAGGCCGCGACCGGTGAGGTCGTCACGGCGGAGGAGCTGGGCGGCGGCGAGGTCCACTCGCGTACGTCGGGCGTCACCGACCATCTCGCGGAGGACGACGCGCACGCGCTGCGGATCGTCCGGAACATCGTGGCGACGCTGCCCGCGCGCGGGGCTCTGCCCTGGTCCGTGGAGGCCGTGGAGGAGCCGAAGGTCGATCCTGCCGGGCTGTACGGGGCCGTACCGGTCGATTCGCGGACGCCGTACGACGTACGGGAGGTCATCGCGCGGGTCGTCGACGGGTCGCGGTTCGCCGAGTTCAAGGCGGAGTACGGGACGACACTGGTCACCGGCTTCGCGCGGATCCACGGGCACCCGGTCGGCATCGTCGCCAACAACGGCATCCTGTTCTCCGAGTCCGCCCAGAAGGGCGCGCACTTCATCGAGCTCTGCGACCAGCGCGGCATCCCGCTGGTCTTCCTGCAGAACATCTCCGGGTTCATGGTCGGGCGCGACTACGAGGCCGGCGGCATCGCCAAGCACGGCGCCAAGATGGTCACGGCCGTCGCCTGCACCCGGGTCCCGAAGCTGACCGTCGTGGTCGGCGGGTCGTACGGGGCGGGGAACTACTCCATGTGCGGGCGGGCCTACTCGCCGCGCTTCCTGTGGATGTGGCCCAACGCCAAGATCTCCGTCATGGGCGGCGAGCAGGCCGCGTCCGTCCTCGCGACGGTCAAGCGCGACCAGCTGGGCGACGACTGGAGCGCCGACGACGAGGAAACCTTCAAGGCGCCGATCCGCGAGCAGTACGAGACGCAGGGCAACGCGTACTACGCCACCGCCCGGCTCTGGGACGACGGGGTGATCGACCCGCTGGAGACCCGGCAGGTGCTGGGGCTCGCTCTGACCGCGTGTGCCAACGCCCCGCTGGGTGAGCCCGGCTTCGGCGTCTTCCGGATGTGAGGGAACAGATGACGATGTTCGACACCGTTCTGGTCGCCAACCGCGGCGAGATCGCGGTCCGGGTGATCCGGACCCTGCGCGAGCTGGGTGTGCGGTCCGTCGCCGTCTTCAGCGACGCGGACGCCGACGCCCGGCATGTACGGGAGGCCGATACGGCGGTGCGGATCGGCCCCGCACCCGCCGCCGAGAGCTATCTCAGCGTGCCCGCGCTGCTGGAGGCCGCCCGGCGCACCGGCGCGCAGGCCGTGCACCCGGGGTACGGATTCCTCGCCGAGAACGCGGGGTTCGCGCACGCGTGCGCGGACGCGGGGCTCGTCTTCATCGGGCCGCCCGCTTCCGCGATCTCGCTGATGGGCGACAAGATCCGGGCCAAGGAGACCGTCGCGGCGGCCGGGGTTCCGGTCGTGCCGGGGTCGTCCGGCAGCGGGCTCAGCGACACACAGCTCGCGGAGGCGGCGCGCGCGATCGGCATGCCGGTACTGCTGAAGCCTTCGGCGGGCGGCGGCGGCAAGGGCATGCGGCTGGTGCGCGACGAGGCGCTGCTCGCCGACGAGATCGCCGCCGCCCGGCGTGAGGCGCGCGGCTCGTTCGGGGACGACACGCTGCTCGTGGAGCGGTGGATCGACCGGCCGCGCCACATCGAGATCCAGGTCCTGGCCGACGGGCACGGGAACGTGGTGCATCTCGGCGAGCGCGAGTGCTCGCTCCAGCGCCGCCACCAGAAGATCATCGAGGAGGCGCCGTCCGTCCTGCTCGACGAGGAGACCCGGGCGGCGATGGGCGAGGCGGCCGTCCAGGCGGCCCGCTCCTGCGGGTATGTCGGCGCGGGCACGGTGGAGTTCATCGTCCCGGGCAACGACCCCGCCTCGTATTACTTCATGGAGATGAACACCCGCCTCCAGGTCGAGCACCCGGTCACCGAACTGATCACCGGCCTGGACCTGGTGGAGTGGCAGCTGCGGGTCGCCTCCGGCGAACAACTCCCGTACAAGCAGCCGGACATCACACTCACCGGACATGCGATCGAGGCCCGTATCTGCGCCGAGGACCCGGCCCGCGGATTTCTGCCGTCCGGCGGTACGGTGCTCTCCCTCGGCGAGCCGAACGGCCCGGGCGTACGGACCGACTCGGGCCTCAGTGAGGGCGTCGGGGTCGGAAGTCTGTACGACCCGATGCTCTCGAAGGTCATCGTCCACGGACCCGACCGGGCCACGGCACTGCGGCGGCTGCGCACCGCCCTGTCGGAGCTGGTGATCCTGGGCGTGCCGACCAACGCCGGGTTCCTGCGCAGGCTGCTCGCCCACCCACAGGTGGTGGCGGGCGATCTCGACACCGGGCTGGTGGAACGCGCGGTGGACGGGCTGGTGCCGGACGGGGTACCGGAGGAGGTGTACGCGGCGGCGGCGCTGCTGCGACAGCCGGCCGCCGGGGCCACCTCGCCCGGGGGCAGCTCCGGTTGGGTCGACCCGTTCTCGGTGGCCGACGGCTGGCGGCTGGGCGGCGCCCCTGCCCGCACGGTCCGCCACTTCCGGCTGCCGGGCCACGACCCGGTACAGGTCGCCGTGCGCTCCTGTCCGGCGGGCACCGAGCTGACGTTCGGTCATGTCGGGGAGGGCGCACTGCCACCGGCGCCCGCGACGGGCACCTGCGGCCCGCTGGCCCCCCTGCCCGGCGGCACGGAGACAGCCAGGGTCATCGACGTCTCCGCGCACCGCCTCATCTTCGAACTCGCCGGTGTCACCCACACGTTCACCCACGCCACCTCCCCGGAGGGGACCTGGCTGGGCCGCGACGGCGACACCTGGCACGTACAGGACCACGACCCCGTGGAGGCGTCCCTCACCGGCGCCGCACACGGCGGCGCGGACACGCTCGCCGCGCCCATGCCGGGCACGGTCACCGTCGTGAAGGTGGCCGTCGGGGACGAGGTCGTCGCCGGGCAGAGCCTGCTCGTCGTGGAGGCGATGAAGATGGAGCACGTCATCTCCGCCCCGCACGCCGGAACCGTCACCGAGCTCGATGTGACGGCCGGTGCCACTGTCGCCATGGACCAGGTGCTGGCCGTGGTGGTTCCGAGCGAGGAGGAAGCATGACCGCCGGCAGGCTGCCCATGACCGTGCCCGCACCGGATCTGCCCGCCCGGGTACGCATCCACGAGGTCGGCGCCCGCGACGGGCTGCAGAACGAGAAGGCGGTCGTCCCGACCGAGGTGAAGGCGGAGTTCATCCACCGCCTCGCCGCGGCCGGCCTGACCACCATCGAGGCGACCAGCTTCGTCCACCCGAAGTGGGTACCTCAACTCGCCGACGCGGAGGACCTGTTCCCCCACCTCGGGGACATCGAGGGGGTCGCGCTCCCGGTGCTCGTACCGAACGAACGCGGGCTGGACCGCGCCCTCGCTCTCGGTGCGCGCCGGATCGCCGTGTTCGGGTCGGCGACCGAGACGTTCGCCGCCCGCAATCTCAACCGCACGGTCGCCGAGTCGCTCGCCATGTTCGAGCCCGTCGTCGCCCGCGCCAAGGCGGACAAGGTGCACGTCCGCGGCTATCTGTCGATGTGCTTCGGCGACCCGTGGGAGGGGCCGGTTCCCGTCCACCAGGTCGTGCGCGTCGCCAAGGCACTGATGGACCTCGGCTGCGACGAGCTCTCCCTCGGCGACACCATCGGCGTCGCCACCCCCGGCCATGTGCAGGACCTGCTCTCCGAGCTGAACGAGGAGGGCGTGCACACCAACACCATCGGGGTGCACTTCCACGACACGTACGGTCAGGCGCTCTCCAACACCCTTGCCGCGCTCCAGCACGGTGTCGCCACCGTGGACGCCTCCGCGGGCGGCCTCGGCGGCTGCCCGTACGCGAAGAGTGCCACCGGAAATCTCGCCACCGAAGACCTCGTGTGGATGCTCGACGGCCTCGGCATCGAAACCGGGGTCGACCTCGACGCGCTCACCGCCACCAGCGTGTGGCTCGCCGAACAACTGGGCCGCCCGAGCCCGTCCCGTACCGTCCGCGCGCTCTCGGTTCAATAAACACAGTCCCACAAGGAGTGACCCCCGCCATGTCCCTGGACCACCGGCTGACCGCCGAACACGAGGAACTGCGCCGCACCGTCGAGGAGTTCGCGCACGACGTGGTCGCCCCGAAAATCGGCGACTTCTACGAGCGCCATGAGTTCCCGTACGAGATCGTGCGCGAGATGGGGCGGATGGGCCTGTTCGGGCTGCCGTTCCCGGAGGAGTACGGCGGCATGGGCGGCGACTATCTCGCCCTCGGGATCGCCCTGGAGGAGCTGGCCCGCGTCGACTCGTCCGTGGCGATCACCCTGGAGGCCGGGGTCTCGCTCGGTGCCATGCCGGTCTACCGGTTCGGCACGGAGGAGCAGAAGCAGCAGTGGCTGCCGAAGCTCTGCTCGGGCGAGGCGCTGGGTGCCTTCGGGCTGACTGAGCCGGACTGCGGGTCGGACGCGGGCGGCACCCGGACGACGGCCGTGCGCGACGGGGACGAGTGGGTGATAAACGGCTCCAAGTGCTTCATCACCAACTCCGGTACGGACATCACGGCGCTGGTCACGGTCACGGCGGTGACCGGACGCAAGGAGAACGGCGCCCCGCTCATCTCGTCGATCATCGTGCCGTCCGGCACCCCCGGCTTCACGGTCGCCGCTCCGTACTCCAAGGTCGGCTGGAACGCGTCGGACACCCGTGAGCTGTCCTTCTCGGACGTCCGGGTCCCGGCGGCGAACCTGCTGGGCGAGGAGGGCCGCGGGTACGCGCAGTTCCTGCGGATCCTCGACGAGGGACGGATCGCGATCTCGGCGCTGGCCACGGGGCTGGCGCAGGGCTGTGTGGACGAGTCGGTGAAGTACGCCAAGGAGCGGCACGCCTTCGGCCGGCCGATCGGCGCCAACCAGGCCATCCAGTTCAAGATCGCGGACATGGAGATGCGGGCGCACATGGCCCGGATCGGCTGGCGGGACGCGGCATCCAGGCTGCTGGCGGGCGAACCGTTCAAGAAGGAGGCGGCGGCCGCCAAGCTGTACTCGTCGACGGTGGCGGTGGACAACGCCCGCGAGGCGACCCAGATCCACGGCGGCTACGGCTTCATGAACGAGTACCCGGTGGCGCGGATGTGGCGCGACTCCAAGATCCTGGAGATCGGCGAGGGTACGAGCGAGGTGCAGCGGATGCTGATCGCCCGGGAGCTGGGGCTGCCGGCCTGAGAGCGTCCGGCAGGACTCCGGCCCCCGCCGTGCGTCGAGCCCCGCCGTGCGTCGAGCCCCGACGCGCGGCGGGACCTGCCGGGATCGGTCGGCCGGGCCGTTGTGACGCGGTCGGTGCGGCACAGCCATCGGAACCCACAGCTCCGCCGCCGCCCCGTAGACCGGCCACGCTTCGGCGCAGGGCATCGCCCGCCGAGAACCGCCGCGGCAGCCCGGACGAGCGGCGCGGTACGGCGTCACACCGCGGGCAATTCGTTCGACAGGGCCGGGCCCGCCCCGGCAGAGTCTGTTCATGGACCACCGGCACTGGCCCCTGTACGGGCTCCGCATCCGCACGCCCCGCCTGGAACTCCGCCTTCCGGACCTGGAGTTGCTCGACGACCTGGCAGGCGTCGCCGCCGACGGGGTGCACGCGCCGGACAGCATGCCGTTCACCGTGCCCTGGACCGACGGCACGCCCGCCGAACGCGGCCGGGCCGTGTACCAGCATGTGCTGTCCACGGTCGCCAACTGGTCCGTACGGGACTGGGTCCTGAGCCTCGTCGTGCTGCGCGAGGGCAAGGTCGTCGGGCGGCAGGACCTGGGGGCGCGCGACTTCGCGGTGACCGGTGAGGTGCACACCGGGTCGTGGCTGGGACTCGCGCACCAGGGCCAGGGCATCGGCACCGAGATGCGGGCCGCCGTGCTGCATCTGGCGTTCGCCGGGCTCGGCGCCCGGAGCGCGATCTCGGCCGCGATGACGGACAACCCGCGTTCGCTGGGCGTCTCGCGCCGGCTCGGCTATCTGCCGGACGGACTGGAGGTGGCCGCGCTGCGGGGCGCCCCCGTCACCCTGCAGCGGCTGCGGATCGACCGCGACCGCTGGGAGGAGCACCGCACCGTCGATGTGCGGATCGCCGGACTCGACGCGTGCCGGAAGGACTTCGGCGGATGACGCTCCTGGTGCACACCTTCGTGCGGGGGAAGAGCGGCACGATGCATCTCCTCGACGACCCCCCGGACGGCCGCGACATGGCGGGCTTCGAGAGCAGCCGGACCAAGCTGTGGGGGTCGGAACCGGTGCGGGCGCTCGGGGCCCGGTTCCTTCCGCAGCTCGCGACCGATGACCTGTATGTAGAGCCGGAGGACGTCGAGGCGTTCCTCGCCGAGTGCGAGTTGCTTCGCCCGCACGCGGCTGCCCTCGGCGAGCACAGCGGTTTCCACGGCGACTACGTGACCGAGCGGCTCGCCAACATCACCGCCGCGGCCCGGCGGGCCCAGGACGTCGGCGGCGGGGTGCTCGTCTGGTAGCCGGTCAGGCAGGCCGCCCCTGGACAGTTAGTGAGGTTAGGCTAACCTACCTTCGAACTCGTCAGCGGGCGCCCACCGGCGCGTACGAAAGCAGTCACACCCATGCCCAAGGTCCGGACCACCCCCCTCTCCCGTCGCGGCCTGCTGGCCGCCGGCGGCGCCGTCGGTCTCGGCGCCGCACTCGCAGCGTGCGGCGGCAACGACTCGAAGGACTCCGGCTCCGGCTCGGGTTCGAGTGCCGAGAAGTCCGGGCCGTGGACGTTCAAGGACGACCGCGGCCAGACCGTGAAGGCCGCAAAGGTCCCGAAGAACATCGTCGCCTTCACCGGTGTCGCCGCCGCCCTCCACGACTACGGCATCGAGGTCAAGGGCGTCTTCGGCCCCACGAAGACCAAGGACGGCAAGGCCGATGTGCAGGCCGGCGACCTCGACATCAGCAAGGTCGAGATCCTCGGCAACGTCTGGGGCGAGTTCAACGTCGAGAAGTACGCGGCGCTCGGCCCGGATCTGCTCGTGACCGCCATGTGGGAGAAGGACGCCCTCTGGTACGTGCCGGACCAGTCCAAGGACAAGATTCTGAAGCTGGCGCCGAGCGTCGCCCTGTGGGCCGCCCACACCACCATCCCCAAGGCGATCCAGCGCCACGAGGATCTCGCCGCCTCCCTCGGCGCCGACGTCAGGGCCGCCGCGGTGACCGACGCCAAGGCCCGCTTCGAGAAGGCCGCGGCCCGGCTGCGCGCTGCCGCCAAGTCCAAGCCGAACGTCAAGGTCATGATCGGCTCGGCCAGCCAGGACCTCTTCTACGTCTCGCTCGCCAAGATGTCCGCGGACACCCTGTACTTCCAGGAGCTGGGTGTGAAGTTCGTCGAGCCGAAGGTCAACGCCGCGGGCTTCTTCGAGGAGCTGAGCTGGGAGAACGTCGACAAGTACGACGCCGACATCATCATGATGGACAACCGCTCCTCGGCCCTGCAGCCCGACGCCCTGACGTCCAAGCCGACCTGGGCGCGACTGCCCGCCGTCAAGGCGGGTCAGGTCATCCCGCGCACCACCGAGCCGATCTACTCCTACGACAAGTGCGCGCCGATCCTCGAGGACCTCGCGAAGGCCATCGAGGGCGCCAAGAAGGTCAGCTGACCGAGTGCCAGGCACCCCCGCCTCCGGCCCGGCCCGGGTTGCCCCCGGCCGGGCCGGGCCGTTTTCCCTCGCTTCCCGGTTCCTGGAAGGAGCCCTCGTATGACGACCGCTGCCGCACCCCCCGTCGCCCCCTTCCGGTTCTTCGGCCTGACGGTCACCCGGACCAGGCGGCTGGGACCCTCCATGCTCCGGATCACCTTCGGCGGTCCGGGGCTCGACGGCTTCGCCGCCGGGGGCCGCGACCAGAGCCTGTCGTTGTTCCTGCCGCACCCCGGCCAGCCGGAACCAGTCGTTCCGGTCGACAAGGACGGCAACTGGTTCGCCGCCTGGCGCGCCCTGCCCGAGGACATACGGGCCGTCATGCGCTCGTACACCGTCCGCGCGCAGCGCCGCAACCCCGACGGATCGACCGAAATCGATATCGACTTCGCGCTGCACGAGGACGGCGGACCCGCCTGCCGCTGGGCCGCCACCGCCGCGCCCGGCAATCTCCTCAAGGCGCTCGGCCCGGCCGTCGAGGACAACACGGCCGTCCGCTTCCGGCCCCCGGAGGGCACCGACTGGGTGCTGATCTGGGCCGACGAGACGGCGCTTCCCGCCGCATCGGCAGCCCTGGAGTGGCTGCCCGCAGGCATGCGGGCCCGCGTCTGGCTCGAGGTTCAGCACACCAAGGACCGCCAGGCGCTGGGCACCGCGGCCCGCGCCCGGATCAGCTGGCTCGTCCGGGACGAGGGCGCACCGTCCGCCGTGGACGCCGTACACGCCGCCGAACTGCCCGAGGGGACCCCGTACGTCTGGATCGCGGGCGAGTCGTCGACCGTACGGGCGCTGCGCCGCCATCTGGTCCAGGAGCGCGGGTTCGACCGCAGGCGGGTGACGTTCGTCGGCTACTGGCGTCGCGGGATGAGTGAGGAGCAGCTGCGCGCAGAAGCGGTCACCGAGGACGCGTAATCCGGACAACTTCGGCGCCCCGTGGGGGCGAGGGAACAACTCGATGTGAAGTTAGGTTAGGCTAACTTTACTTTGACATCGAGCCCTCGCCCCCATTCCTCTGCCCTGAGGGCGCCGATGAAGTTTCCCCGCATCCGGGAGGACCCCTTCATGCGTTCGCACCTGCTCAATGACTCGACTGCGGAGCACTACCGTCGCTCCGTGACCGCAGGGATCGAACGGGTCGCAGCCAAACTCGCCGCCGCCGACCGGCCGTTCACCGGGATCTCCGTCGACGCGCTCTCCCCGGTCGTCGACGCGATCGACCTGGACCTGCCGTTGGGTGATGCGTCCGCCGCCCTCGACGAGCTCGACCGCGTCTATCTCCGGGACGCCGTCTACTTCCACCACCCCCGGTACCTGGGCCACCTCAACTGTCCGGTGGTCATCCCGGCCGTCCTCGGCGAAGCCGTCCTCTCGGCCGTCAACTCCTCGCTGGACACCTGGGACCAGAGCGCGGGCGGCACCCTGATCGAGCGCCGGCTGATCGACTGGACCGCGGCCCGGATCGGCCTCGGCCCCGCCGCCGACGGCATCTTCACCAGCGGCGGCACGCAGTCCAACCTGCAGGCCCTGCTGCTCGCCCGCGAAGAGGCCAAGTCCCGCCCCGGGCAGTTCGACCGGCTGCGGATCTTCACCTCCGAGTGCAGCCACTTCAGCGTCCAGAAGTCGGCGAAACTCCTCGGTCTCGGACCGGACTCCGTCGTCTGCGTCCCCGTCGACCGGAACAAGCGCATGCAGACCGTGGCCCTCGCCCGCGCGCTGGAGCAGTGCGCCGCCGAGGGCGCCGTCCCGATGGCGGTCGTCGCGACCGCGGGCACCACGGACTTCGGCTCGATCGACCCGCTGCCCGAAATCGCCGCGCTCTGCCAGCAGTTCTCCACCTGGATGCATGTCGACGCCGCGTACGGCTGCGGACTGCTCGCCTCCGGCGAGCGCCGCCACCTCCTCGACGGCATCGAGCACGCCGACTCCGTGACCGTGGACTACCACAAGTCCTTCTTCCAGCCGGTGAGTTCCTCGGCCGTCCTGGTACGCGACCGGGCCACACTGCGCCACGCCACGTACCACGCGGAGTACCTCAACCCGCAGCGCATGGCCGCCGAGCGCATCCCCAACCAGGTCGACAAGTCCCTGCAGACCACCCGCAGATTCGACGCCCTCAAACTGTGGATGACCCTGCGCGTCATGGGCGCGGACGGCATCGGCGAGCTCTTCGACGAGGTCTGCGATCTGGCCGCCGAGGGCTGGCAACTTCTCACCGCGGACCCGCGTTTCGACGTCGTCGTCGAGCCGCAGCTCTCCACGCTGGTGTTCCGCTGCGTCCCGGACGCCGTCACCTCACCCGCCGAGATCGACCGCGCCAACCTCTACGCCCGCAAGGCGCTCTTCGCCTCCGGCGAGGCCGTCGTCGCCGGAACGAAGGTCGGCGGCCGCCAGTACCTGAAATTCACCCTGCTCAACCCCGAAACGACCGCACAGGACATCGCCGCGGTCCTCGACCTGATCGCCGGCCACGCCGAGCAGTACCTGGGAGACTCCCTTGACCGCGCTTCCTGACCGTTCCTGAGCAATAAGCGGGAGTGAGTCCGCGCACTGGCACGCCCCGAACGGTCTTGGGCGCACTGGTCCCCGGCGTACTCGACCCCGAGGCAGCGACACGCATCCCGTGCGCGGTCCGATCCCGGGAGGCCAGTTCCCTATGCGACCTGGCCGAGTGGGTGCGGCCAGAGGCGACGGAGAGGCCCTGAACCATCACTCCGGTGGAGCAGGGGCCCCGCACGCTGGCGCCGCACCCGGCGTCCCAGATCGCACAGCGACGTTACCCCGGCTTACACACGGCACCGCAAGCCCACGAGCCGACCATCACACGATCGAGGTAAACCGACGTTATGCACGCTCCCCCGCGACCAATTGCCAACCCCCACGACTTCATCGGGATCGGCCTCGGCCCGTTCAATCTCGGCCTCGCCTGCCTGACCGAACCCATCGACGAACTCAGCGGTGTGTTCCTGGAGTCCAAGCCGGACTTCGAGTGGCATGCCGGAATGTTCCTCGAAGGCGCCCATCTCCAGACGCCGTTCATGTCGGACCTGGTGACGATGGCCGACCCCACCTCGCCGTACTCCTTCCTCAGCTACCTGAAGGAACGCGGGCGGCTGTACTCCTTCTACATCCGGGAGAACTTCTACCCGCTGCGGACCGAGTACAACGACTACTGCCGGTGGGCCGCCGGCCGGCTGAGCAGCGTCCGCTTCAACGAGACCGTCGAGTCGGTCAGGTACGACGAGAGCACCGCTCTCTACACTGCCCGCACCCTCGCCGGAAGCGTCTTCCGCGCCCGGCACCTGGTACTGGGCACGGGAACCCCCCCATACATCCCGGAGGCGTGCCGGGAACTGGGCGGCGACTTTCTGCACAACTCCCGTTACCTGGAGGCAAAGGCGGCCCTCCAGGCCAAGGAGTCCATCACCCTCGTGGGCAGCGGGCAGAGCGCGGCGGAGATCTACTACGACCTGCTCTCCGAGATCGACGCGCACGGCTACCGGCTGAACTGGGTGACGCGCTCACCGCGGTTCTTCCCGCTGGAGTACACCAAGCTGACGCTGGAGATGACCTCCCCGGAGTACGTCGACTACTTCCACACCCTGCCCGAACAGACCCGCTACCGGCTGGAGTCCGGCCAGAAGGGGCTCTTCAAGGGCATCGACGGCGAACTGATCGACGCGATCTTCGACCTGCTCTACCGGAAGAACCTGCGCGGACCCGTCCCCACCCGGCTCCTCACCAACTCCGCGCTGCACAGTGCGCGCTACGAGGAGAGCAGCGGCACGTACACGCTCGACCTGCACCAGGAGGAGCAGGACAAGGAGTACAGCCTCACCACCGAGGGGCTGATCCTCGCCACCGGCTACCGCTACACGCCGCCGGCCTTCCTGGAGCCGATCGCCGGCCGGCTGCGCCACGACAGCCGCGGCCGCTTCGACGTGGCCCGCAACTACTCCATCGACACCACCGGGCGCGGCGTCTTCCTGCAGAACGCGGGCACGCACACCCACTCGATCACCTCGCCCGACCTGGGCATGGGTGCCTACCGCAACGCGTACATCATCGGCGAGCTGCTCGGCCGTGAGTACTACCCGGTCGAGAAGTCCATCGCCTTCCAGGAGTTCGCCGTATGAACACCGCCCTCGGTACCTTCACCGTCCGCGCCCTCGACCCTTCCCCGAGCCCTCACCTGGGTTCGAGCGGGTCAGGCTCCATGTCCGACGCCGAACTGGTGCACAGCTGGGTCACCCACCCCAAGGCGTCCTTCTGGCTGATGGGCGACGCCCGGCTGCAGGACGTCGAGCGGGAGTACGGGGCGATCGCCGCCCACCCGCACCACGACGCGTTCATAGGACTGCACAACGGGGAGCCCGCCTTCCTGATGGAGCGGTACGACCCCGCCGAGGTCGAACTCAAGGGGCTCTACGAGCCCGAACCCGGCGACATCGGGATGCACTTCCTCGTCGCCCCGACGGACACCCCGCTGCACGGCTTCACACACGCGGTGATCACCACTGTGCTGGAGACGCTGTTCGCCGATCCGTCGGTACGCCGGGTCGTCGTCGAACCGGACGTCCGCAACACGGCCGTGCACGCGCTCAACAAGGCCGTGGGCTTCGAGGTCCTCCGCGAGATCGCCAAGCCGGAGAAGACCGCCCTGCTCAGCGCCTGCACCCGGGAACAGTTCCACGCCGCCCGCGAAGGAGACGCCCGATGACCACCACCACCGCCGTCGCGCACCTCACCCCCGAGCGCTGGGCCGCCGCCAACCGGCAGCTCATCCGCAAAGCCCTCGCCGAGTTCAGTCATGAGCGGCTGCTGACCCCCGAGCCGCTCGGCGCCGACCTCTACGTGGTACGCGGCGACGACACGGCGACCGAGTACCGCTTCGCCGCCCGGCGCTTCGCGCTCGACCACTGGCAGGTCGACGCCGCTTCCGTCACCCGCCACCGGCACGGCACCGTACTGCCCCTGGACGCGCTGGAATTCTTCGTCGAACTGCGCGAGACGCTGGGGCTGTCGGCGGAGGTCCTGCCGGTCTACCTGGAGGAGATCTCCTCCACGCTGGCCGGAACCGCGTACAAACTCGCCAAGGAACCGGTGACCTCCGCCGCGCTCGTCGCCGCCGGATTCCAGGCGATCGAGACGGGCATGACGGAGGGCCACCCCTGCTTCGTCGCCAACAACGGGCGGCTCGGCTTCGGCATCGACGAGTACCGCGCGTACGCCCCCGAAGCGGCGAGCGCGATCCGGCTGGTCTGGCTCGCCGCCCGCCGCGACCGCGCCACGTTCACGGCGGGCGCCGGGCTCGACTACGAGACGCTGATCAGCGGCGAACTGAGCGGGGAGACCCGGCAGCGGTTCGCCGGCACGCTGACCGGCCTCGGGCTCGACCCCGACGACTACCTGCTCATCCCCGTCCACCCCTGGCAGTGGTGGAACAAACTGGCTGTCACCTTCGCGGGAGAACTCGCCCAGCACCGTCTGGTCTGCCTCGGCGAGAGCGACGACAGCTACCTCGCCCAGCAGTCCATCCGCACCTTCTTCAACACCGGCAACCCGGAGAAGCACTACGTCAAGACGGCACTGTCGGTCCTGAACATGGGCTTCATGCGCGGGCTCTCCGCCGCGTACATGGAGGCGACGCCCGCGATCAACGACTGGCTGTCCGGGCTCATCGAGCGCGACGAGGTGCTGCGCGCGGCCCGGTTCTCGATCATCCGCGAGCGGGCGGCCATCGGTTACCACCACCGGACGTACGAGGCGGCCACCACCAAGGGCTCCCCGTACCTGAAAATGCTCGCCGCGCTCTGGCGGGAGAGTCCGGTACCCGGCCTGGCGCCGGGCGAACGGGTCGCGACCATGGCATCGCTCGTCCACACCGACCACGAGGGCAACTCCGTCGCGGGCGCACTGATCGCCGAGTCGGGACTGGCCCCCGCCGACTGGCTGCGCCGCTACCTGGACGCCTACCTGGTGCCGGTACTGCACAGCTTCTACGCGTACGACCTCGTGTACATGCCGCACGGCGAGAATGTCATCCTGGTCGTCGAGAACGGCGTCGTCACCCGCACGGTCTTCAAGGACATCGCCGAGGAGATCGCCGTCATGGACCCGGACGCGGTGCTGCCGCCCCAGGTCGAGCGGATCCGCGCCGAGGTCCCGGACGACATGAAACTGCTGTCGGTCCTCACCGACGTCTTCGACTGCTTCCTCCGCTTCCTGGGCGCCGGACTCGCCACCGAGGGGATCCTCGACGAGGAGACGTTCTGGCGGACGGTCGCCGCCTGTGTGTCCGGCTACCAGGAGTCGGTGCCGCAACTCGCGGACAAGTTCACGCAGTACGACATGTTCACGAAGGAATTCGCACTGTCCTGTCTGAACCGGCTCCAGCTGCGCAACAACAAGCAGATGGTCGACCTGACGGACCCGTCGGGAACACTGCAGCTGATCGGCACCTTGAAGAACCCGATCGCGGGCTTCTAGTGGCTTGTCCCGGTCGCCGGGCGGGCCCGGAAGATCAGGCCCGCCCGGCGACCGGGGACAGAGCGTCAACAGGCCGCCCGGTCACCTCACTGCTCAGGCCACGGGACCTGCGCCGACCTGTGGTAGTCGATCCCCAGCGCCGAGAACCTCGGCCCCTGCGCCGCGAGGCGCACCTTGTACGCGTCCCAGTCATGCGTGGACGCCGGCGACCAGCCCAGCTCCGCAACGCCCGGCAGCCGCGGGAACGCCATCTGCTCCACCTCGTCGCTGTTCGTCACCGTCTCCGACCAGATCGGCGCCTCGACCCCGAGGATCGAGCTCTCCGGGGCGCCTTCGAGGTACGTCGCCGGGTTCCAGTCGTACGAACGCTGCACCTCGACATAGCCGGCCCAGGCCAGACCCAGCTTGGTGTCCTTGTTGTATTTCATGTCGAGGTACGTACGGTCCGCAGGGGACAGCACGAGCTGCGTGCCGTTCTTCGCCGCGTCCGCCACCTGCTTGCGCTCGGCGGCGCCCGTCCGGTCGTAACCCCAGTACTGGGCGACCGCGCCCGCGACGGGCGTGGCCCCGGTCAGCTGATGCCAGCCGACCACGGTCTTGCCGTAGGTGCCGACGATGGCCTGCGCCCTGTTCATGAAGGTCACATAGTCGTCGTGGCTGGTGGAGTGCGCCTCGTCGCCGCCGATGTGGAGGTACTTGCCCGGCGTCAGCGCGGCCAGCTCACGGACCACGTCGTCCACGAACGTGTACGTGATCGCCTTCGGCACGCACAACGAGCTGAAACCGACGCTCGTGCCGGTGTAGAGCGGCGGTGCGACCCCGTTGCAGTTCAGCTCGGCGTACGAGGCGAGTGCCGCATTGGTGTGGCCCGGCAGGTCGATCTCCGGCACGACCTCCAGGTAGCGGGAGGAGGCGTACCGGACGATCTCCTTGTAGTCGCTCTTGGTGTAGTAGCCGCCGGCTCCCCCGCCGACCTCGGTCTGCCCGCCGTACGTGGCCAGCCGCGGCCAGGAGTCGATGGCGATGCGCCAGCCCTGGTCGTCAGAGAGATGCAGATGGAGCTTGTTCATCTTGTAGAGGGCGAGCTGGTCGATGTAGCGCTTGACCTCGGCGACGGAGAAGAAGTGCCGGGAGACATCGAGCATCGCGCTGCGGTACGCGTAGCGCGGCGCGTCCGTGACCGTGCCGCCCGCGACCTGCCACGGCCCCGCCTGGCGGCTGTTCTTCTCCACGTCCGCCGGGAGCAGCTGCCGGAGCGTCTGGACGCCGTGGAAGAGGCCCGCCGGGCCGCGCGCGGTGATGGTGACGGATCCGTGGCTCGACTTCAGCGTGTAGCCCTCCGCGCCCAGCTCGCTGTCGTCGGAGCCGAGCCGGAGCCGGATGCCGTCACCGCCGCCGCGGCCGGTGACCGGCAGGGCGTAACCGGTGGAGGGGCGCAGCACGCCCGCCAGGTAGGTGCCGATCCTCCGGGCCTCGCCGGAGTCGTCGTCGACGCGGATCTTCGTTCCCGCGGTGATGGTGTACGGGGAACCGCCCGCCTTCACCTCGGCGGGGGCGGGCACGATCTGCCCGAGCGGACGGGGCGCGCCGGCGGGGGCCTGGCCGCTGTGCGCCGCGGCTCCTCCCGGAGCCGCGCCGACACTGGAGATTCCGGCCGCCGTGACGAGCAGCAGCGAGCCGAGCAGATGGGGAAGTGCGGTGCGCTGTTTCCTGTGCAGTCTCACAAGCCGGGTCCCTTTCGACGGGTTCACACCTGTGGATCTCCTGAGCAACGAACCATCACCATGCGTATCGTGCACCTCACGCGTGGTCAAGGTGTAGACCACTTCCCCGTTCTACGGCCGCCGGAATCACCCGGCATGCGAGGCGCCGGCCGAGGTCGCCGTCCGCGCCGAAGCGCTTCCGAGTGACTTCCGGGCGATTCCGGCCCTGACCCGGGCGCGAAGGAGAGCGTGATCACACTCACCCCTGCCCGATATCGGGCAGAATTGTTGCGTTGGCGCTCCATTCACCGCAATATCGACGAGTGCCTGAACGCCGCTCGTCGCACGACGACCTCATCGATCACCTGGTGCGCTCCACCGCGCTCCAGCGCGGCGAAGCCGCCCGGGTGATCCTCGACGTGCTGGCGTACTTCGACGAGACGACCGACGACTTCGTCCGCCGCCGCCACCGCGAACTGCAGTCCGGCGGCCTGGTGAACACGGAGATCTTCGAACGCATCTCGGCCGAGCTGCCGCACCGGGCGGTCGCGCCGCCGGAGCTCTCGCTCCGCCAGCTGCGCCGCATCGTCTACGGCTGAGCACCAGGCACCACAACGACATCGATGGAGGGGCAGAGACTCTATGTGCGGAATCGTCGGATACATCGGAAAGCGTGATGTGGCACCGCTGCTGCTGGAGGGGCTGCAGCGGCTGGAGTACCGGGGGTACGACTCCGCGGGCATCGTCATCACCGGCAAGGCGGCGGCCGGGAAGCCCGCCGCCCTGAAGATGGTCAAGGCGAAGGGCCGGGTCCGCGAGCTGGAGGCCCGCGTCCCCAAGCGTTTCACCGGCACCACCGGCATCGCCCACACCCGCTGGGCCACCCACGGCGCCCCGAGCGACGAGAACGCCCACCCGCACCTGGACGCCGAGAACAAGGTCGCCGTCGTCCACAACGGCATCATCGACAACGCCTCCGAGCTCCGTGCGAAGCTCGTCGCCGACGGCATCGTCTTCCTCTCCGAGACCGACACCGAGGTGCTGGTCCACCTGATCGCCCGTGCGCAGGCGGACACCCTGGAGGAGAAGGTCCGCGAGGCGCTTCGCTCGGTCGAGGGCACGTACGGCATCGCCGTCATGCACGCCGACTTCAACGACCGCATCGTCGTCGCGCGCAACGGCTCCCCGGTGGTCCTCGGCATCGGCGAGAAGGAGATGTTCGTCGCCTCCGACGTCGCCGCGCTGGTCGCCCACACCCGTCAGGTCGTCACCCTCGACGACGGCGAGATGGCCACCCTCAAGGCCGACGACTTCCGTACGTACACGACGGAGGGCTCGTCCACGACGGCCACGCCGACCACCGTGGAGTGGGAGGCCGAGTCGTACGACATGGGCGGCCACGACACGTACATGCACAAGGAGATCTCCGAGCAGGCCGACGCCGTCGACCGGGTGCTGCGCGGCCGCATCGACGACCGGTTCTCCACGGTGCACCTGGGTGGTCTCAACCTGGACGCCCGTGAGGCGCGCGGGGTCCGCCGGATCAAGATCCTGGGCTGCGGCACCTCGTACCACGCGGGCCAGATCGGCGCCCAGCTCATCGAGGAGCTGGCCCGCATCCCCGCGGACGCCGAGCCCGCCTCCGAGTTCCGCTACCGCAACCCGGTCGTCGACCCCGACACCCTGTACGTCGCGGTCTCCCAGTCCGGTGAGACGTACGACGTGCTGGCCGCCGTCCAGGAGCTCAAGCGCAAGGGCGCACGGGTCCTCGGTGTGGTCAACGTGGTCGGCTCGGCGATCGCCCGGGAGGCCGACGGCGGTACGTACGTCCACGCCGGCCCCGAGGTCTGCGTCGTCTCCACCAAGTGCTTCACGAACACGGTGGTCGCGTTCGCGCTGCTCGCCCTGCACCTGGGCCGCATCCGCGACCTGTCGGTCGCCGACGGCAAGCGGATCATCGAGGGGCTGCGCAAGCTGCCCGCCCAGATCACCGAGATCCTCGAGAACGAGGACGAGATCAAGAAGCTGGCCGCGGAGTACGCGGACGCCAAGTCGATGATGTTCATCGGCCGGGTGCGCGGCTACCCCGTCGCCCGTGAGGCCTCGCTGAAGCTCAAGGAGGTCTCGTACATCCACGCCGAGGCCTACCCGGCGTCCGAGCTGAAGCACGGCCCGCTGGCCCTGATCGAGCCCGCGATGCCGACCGTCGCGATCGTGCCGGACGACGACCTGCTGGAGAAGAACCGCGCCGCGATGGAGGAGATCAAGGCCCGCAGCGGCCGGATCCTCGCGGTCGCGCACCAGGTCCAGGAGAAGGCCGACCACACCATCGTGGTGCCCAAGAACGAGAACGAGCTGGACCCGATCCTGATGGGCATCCCGCTCCAGCTCTTCGCGTACCACACGGCGCTGGCCATGGGCCGCGACATCGACAAGCCGCGGAACCTCGCGAAGTCCGTCACCGTCGAGTAGCCCCCGCCACCCGTACGGCAGGAGAGCGGCCCCGCACCAGGTCAGAGAAGGTGCGGGGCCGCTCTCTCCCGTTGGCCGGTGCCGCCCCAGGTCGCACCGGCCGGTGACTGCCTCAGCCGGCGGCCGTCACACCCCGGTCGGCAGCACGCCCCGGCAGCGCCGTCGGCCACTTGGCCAGCGCCGCCGTCGCTCCGTACCAGGCGGCGAGACCGGCCACCGCGGCCAGCCAGCCGCCGACCTTGCCGAGCCCGTCACTGCCGGCGAACTGCCCGACACCCAGGAGCAGAAGCCCCAGGAAGAGCAGTGCGTACGTCCCCTGCGCAAGCAGACCGCCGCCGGCCGCCCCGAGGGTGAGACTCAGCGCGAACAGCGCCCAGAGCAGCAGGAACAGCCCCGCCGCATGACCGGAGACATGGGCATCGGCACCGGTGCCCCAGGTGAACCAGAACGCGCCGAGCCCGACGAAGGCCGTGCCGGTGAAGGCGCTGCCGCCGCGGAACTCCAGCAGTCCGGCGACGAACAGGGCGATACCGCCGACATACAGTGCGAGCGAGACGGCGTCGGCCGCCGTCACCCCGTCGATGACCCGGGTGTGACCGATACCGAACGCCAACAGGGTGAGTCCCAGGGCGAGATGGCCGAGGGTGGAGGTGCTGCTGCTTCCCGCAGAGACATCATTGTCCACGGCGGGCTCCCTTCAAAGGCAGTGGTGCTGTTTCCCAGTGACCCTTATGTACCCTTCACAAGCGCACAATTCACCTTTACGGGTGAGTAGATTGCCTGTTTTCAAGGACGAGTTGACGCCACGTCGGCCATCCGGTCAGGACGCCCCCGCGCCAGGAAGAAAGAGCCCAAGGACTGCCCCGTGCCCTCTGGTGGGCGCACGACGGCAACTACGGCACCTCGCCCACGTTGCCGGAACGTCCGAAGGCGCCCAGCATGAGGACGCTCCTCCACCGTGCGATGCACCGCATCCGACGCCGCGCGCTGATCCACCGGGGATGACGGGACAGCCCTCAGGGAATGACCACGACCGGGCGCTGGGCGCGCCGCGCCAGCCGCCCCGCCACCGAGCCGAAGATCCGGCCGACGATGCCGTGCGTGGAGCCGACGACGATCGCGTCGGCCGAGTACTCCCGGCCGACCTCCTCCAACTCGTGGCAGATGTCGCCGCCCCTCTCGACGAGCACCCACGGCACCTCGGAGAGGTAGTCCGCGCAGGCGAGCTCCAGACCGAGGACCTCGGTGCGATGATCAGGCACATCGACGAAGACGGGCGGCTCGCAGCCTGCCCAGACCGTGGTCGGAAGCCGATTGGCGACATGGACGATGATCAGGCCGGAACCTGATCTTCGCGCCATCCCGATGGCATAGGCGAGGGCTCGCTCACTGGACGTGGAGCCGTCGAAGCCGACCACGACCCCATGCCGGAAGGCGGGATCGCAGGAGTGGCGTGGTTCTTCGACCGCCAGGGGGTCCGACGATGGGTCGGCTACCTGCTTGCGGTCCGCGGGTTCGGGGATTTCGTGACCGGCCATCGGTGTCTCGGCGAAGAGAGTCCTCGTGGGGAGAGCGGCTTGGGGAAGGCGTATCAGCGGGCGGTGTTGCGGTGTCCGGGAATCATCTTCCCAACCCCTTACCCCCAAGGGTACGGCGCCACTCCTCCACTGCCCAGACCCCCGCAAAGCGCGTGCGACGTTCCACGGAGCATGCCCGAGGCAGCCGCAGATGGCAATGCCGGTTGCGCGGTACACCGGGGCCGGCACCGGGCGACCGGCCGCGGCGGACACTCGTCGGCGACCGAGTCGCATCACAGAGTCACCACCCGCAGGGTGGCCACCGCACCGCATCACCGCGCCGTCCCGGGGCGCGGCGCGGCGCCCGCATCCGCCCGCCCGACCGACCGCGCCCGTCACCACCACCGTCCGGTCCGCGAACGGCGTGGTCCGCCGGGTGGTGTTCAGCCGCCTGCCCGAACCGGCAGTCCTCGTGGCGTACGGAACATCCGCCGGCGATGCCGGCGCCCTCGCTCCCGGCCTCGTGGGGCGGCACCGCCGCTTGCCGCATCCTGCTCCGCCGGTCCGAACGCGTGGCCGCCCACCGGACCGAGGGGGCGCACGGGAGCAGTCACATGGAGAGGGTCGCGCGCCGGTCGAACGACTGAATCCGGCATACGCAACCGTATATTTTCAGCCAACTTCTCGCCCCTGTCGATTCCTTGGCGAATTGGCCGATCAACCCCCTTGCCACCAGGCAAGAAGAGACCACGCGGTACGCTTCCACCTGATAGGGACGGGCCACGAACGGGAGGCGCACTTCCCTGCACGGCCCGGGGGTGGAACGCTTCGTGATCGAATGCTTCCCGCCACGTGGCCATGTCGATATAGCGCTGGTTGGTCAACTTGTCACGACGGCACCACGGGACGCAGTAGATTCGATCTTGGGTGCCGAAGACTGGGGACTCGTGCAAGACCGAGGGGAAATGTGCAGGAGCGACAGGCCCGTAAGGACCAGGAAGACGCGAACACCGAGGGGGGCTTAGCGTCATGAGCCAGGACTCCGCCGCCGCAACGGAGGCTGTACGAAAGCTCGGCGGACGACGACGTCGCGAAGTCGTCGCCGTCCTGCTGTTCAGCGGCGGCCCCATCTTCGAGAGCTCCATCCCGCTCTCCGTGTTCGGGATCGACCGCCAGGACGCGGGAGTTCCGCGCTACCGACTTCTCGTCTGCGGCGGGGAGGAGGGGCCGCTGCGCACCACCGGCGGGCTCGAACTCACCGCACCCTACGGGCTGGAGGCGATCAGCAGGGCAGGCACCGTCGTGGTGCCCGCCTGGCGTTCGATCACCTCGCCGCCGCCCACCGAGGCGCTGGACGCGCTGCGCCGCGCCCATGAGGAAGGGGCCCGCATCGTCGGGCTGTGCACCGGCGCGTTCGTGCTCGCCGCCGCGGGGCTGCTGGACGGCCGTCCCGCGACCACGCACTGGATGTACGCACCGACGCTGGCCAAGCGCTACCCGTCGGTCCACGTCGATCCGCGCGAGCTGTTCGTCGACGACGGCGATGTACTCACCTCCGCCGGGACAGCGGCAGGAATCGACCTCTGTCTGCACATAGTCCGCACGGACCACGGCACCGAGGCCGCCGGGGCACTGGCCCGGCGGCTCGTCGTGCCCCCGCGGCGCAGTGGCGGTCAGGAGCGCTACCTCGACAGGTCTTTACCCGAGGAGATCGGCTCCGACCCGCTCGCCGAGGTCGTGGCCTGGGCGCTGGAGCACCTCCACGAGCAGTTCGACGTGGAGACGCTCGCCGCGCGCGCCTACATGAGCAGGCGGACCTTCGACCGGAGGTTCCGTTCGCTGACGGGCAGCGCACCGCTCCAGTGGCTGATCACCCAGCGCGTGCTGCAGGCGCAGCGGCTGCTGGAGACGTCCGACTACTCGGTCGACGAGGTCGCGGGCCGCTGCGGCTTCCGCTCGCCGGTCGCGTTGCGCGGACACTTCCGGCGCCAGCTGGGCTCCTCCCCCGCCGCGTACCGGGCCGCGTACCGGGCCCGCCGTCCGCAGGGGGGACCCATGGAGCCGGTGGCGACGGCGATCGAGACGGTCGTGCCCGCACAGGACACGTCCGCGAGCCGGAGGGCCGGCCTGATGGCGACCCCGTCGGGCCCTCCGGCCGCAGCCGCCACGGCGGCCGGGCCGGAGCACGGGAAGCCGGGCTCCGACGCATACGCCACCGGGCGCCCGACCCTGCCGGGGCAGCGCAGCGCCCCGTAGGGTGGGACGTATGAACGATCGCATGGTGTGGATCGACTGCGAGATGACCGGGCTCTCGTTGACGGAAGACGCACTCATCGAGGTGGCCGCACTGGTCACCGACTCGGAGTTGAACGTGCTCGGCGAAGGGGTGGACATCGTGATCCGCCCGCCGGACAGGGCCCTGGAGACGATGCCCGAGGTGGTGCGGCAGATGCACACCGCCTCGGGCCTCCTCGACGAGCTGGCCGACGGCACCACGCTCGTCGACGCCGAGGCCCAGGTGCTGGCCTATGTGCGCGAGCACGTGAAGGAGCCGGGCAAGGCACCGCTCTGCGGGAACTCGGTCAGTACCGACCGGGGATTCCTGGCCCGGGACATGGCGGCCCTGGAGAGCTACCTGCACTACCGGATCGTCGATGTGTCCTCGGTCAAGGAGCTGGCCCGCCGCTGGTACCCGAGGGCGTACTTCAACAGTCCGGAGAAGAACGGCAACCACCGGGCGCTCGCGGACATCCGTGACTCCATCACGGAGCTGCGGTACTACCGGGAGGCGATCTTCGTACCGCAGCCCGGGCCGGACTCGGAGCAGGCCAAGGCCATCGCGACACGCCTGACGGCGCCGCCGTCGTAGGACCTCGGGAAGCCGCTGGTCACGGGCGTTTCAAAGTCCGGGATCAGCGGCTGAACAACGGGGGCGCGAGCACCCCCTCGGACCCTGTACACTTTTTCTCGGCCGGTCAGAAAAGACCGGACACGGTGGGTATAGCTCAGATGGTAGAGCACCTGGTTGTGGTCCAGGATGTCGCGGGTTCGAGTCCCGTTACTCACCCTGAATGAAGAAGGCCTGACCTGTGAAAACAGGTCAGGCCTTCTTCACGTTCAGGAACTTGGGAACATCACGGGAACACAACTGTCGGTCCTGCGCCGCATCGTCCCCACACGCCGAGCATCGTGGAGTCGCTGCTCCGTCACACCGAAGCCGCCCGACGCGAACACCCGGCCACCGTCGGCAACCTCATCCAGGACGACGTCACCGACCGGGTGCGCGCCGAGGAGAAGCGGGAGGGGTCGGTTTCGTGCGTCCGGCTTCAGCCGCCGGGGCTGAGATGGAACCCCCCGGATGGCCGCTTCACTGCCTAGTGCTGCCTGCGCTGCGGCGGCGTGTCGATCGGCCGGGTCCGGTGCACGGTGCAGGCTGTTGCGGGAGGCTGCGCCGTTCACTGTCGGGCGGGTTCGTCGGAGTGCTTTCCGGTCGGCGCGGGGATGTTTTGACCGAGGTGGGGTGTGGGTCAGGGGACAGGGCGTAGATCGCGAGTGCCACAGTCGCGTAGCCGGTGCCGAGCAGGCAGGCCGCAGGCCATCCGGCTGCCGTGTAGGTCCATGTCGTGGTCACCGCGCCGAGGGCCGAGCCGAGGGAGTAGAAGGCCATGTAGGCGCCGATCACACTGCTGGTCTGCTGAGGCCGCGCGGTGGTGATGAGGTGCTGGTTGCTGACGTGGACGGCCTGCACCGCGAAGTCGAGCAGGATCACGCCCGCGCAAAGCAGCCAGAGGGATTGCCCGGTCTGGGCGATGAATGCCCACGAGGAGATCAAGGCCGCCAGTGACCAGCCCGTGACCGGGCCGGCGTATCCGCGGTCGGCCCATCGTCCTGCGCGGGCGGCGCCGAGAGCGCCGGCGAGCCCGGCGAAACCGAACAGGCCGATCTGCGCCGGGGTCAGTTGCCAGGGTTCGGCAGCCAACGGAAGCGCCAGACCGCTCCAGAGTGTTCCGAACGAGGCGAACACAAAGAACGCGATGGCCGCTCGGCCGCGGAACATCCGGTCTGTGGTGAGAAGCCGCCCCATGGAGACGATCACCCGCCGGTAGCTGCCGCGTACCCGTTGCCGCGGTCCGTCTGCGGGCAAGGCGACCAGCACGAGGGCGGACAGGAGCACCGACGCGGTGGCCAGTGCGGCGTACACGCTGTGCCAGCCGACCGCATCCGCCAGGAGCCCCGCGACCGCACGGGCACCGAGGATGCCGACCACTACGCCGGAGGTGACCGTGCCGATGTTCCTGCCTCGCTCGTGCGGCGGCGACACGGCTGCCGTGTAAGCGACGGTCGTCTGCACCACCACCGCGAACAGCCCTGCGACCCCGAGGCCCACCAGTGCGAGCGGCACCGTCCGTGAAGCCGCGACGACAGCGCACCCCACCGCGGTCATCACCAGATGGCCTGCGATGAGCCGGCGCCGGTCGAGCACGTCCCCCAGCGGAACGAGTGCGACCAGCCCGACCAGATAGCCGCTCTGGCCGACAGCGACAAGCCACCCCAGGCCGCCCGACGCGAGCCCCAGGTCCGATCCCGCCGCGTCCAGAACGGGCTGCACGGCGTAGATACTCGCCACGGCTGTCGCGCACACCATGGCCAACAGCAGCCTTCGCCCACCACTGAGGACCGTCACCACCGCCACCCTCCAATCAGTAGCACATTGCAACTGTTTTGACGGTAGGGCAGAATGGTCTCGAAACGCAACCGAATGGGGCTCGCATGACGGCAATGCCCGCGCAGAAGACCTCCACGGCCGATCACTGGACCGACCCGAACTGCCCGGTGGCCCGGACCCTCGACCTGGTCGGCGACCGCTGGAGCCTGCTCATCATCCGGGACGCGATGGACGGCGCGTCCGCATTCACCGACTTCCACCACAGGCTCGGGATCGCCCGCAACATCCTCACCGACCGACTGCGCCGCCTCACCGAACACGGCATCCTCGCCCGCGATGTCGCGCCATCGGGCAAACGGCAGACCTACGTACTGACGGAAGCCGGCCGCGACCTGTTCACCGCGGTCCTCGCCCTCCGCCAATGGGGAGAGCGTCACGCCTTCGCCCCCGGCGAGACACACTCGGTGCTGGTCGACCAGCAGGGGCAGGCCGTCCCCGAACTGCGTGCCGTCGACACCGCCGGCGGGTCCCTCACCTCCAGCACGACCCGCGTCGAGAAGCTTCCCGTAACCGCCCCACAGCCGCAGACGACCGCAGACCGAGCGAAATGACATAGGCACTCACCCGGAAGTGGGCCTGGTCTTCGGACCGGGGCCCTTCGCCAGGTGATGCCCCCTCACCAGGGTGGCGAGTGACGGTCGTCACTTCGGCATCCGCCCGGCGGCGGGCGTCACGACGAGTCGCGGACGATCAGCTCGGTGGGGAGCACGATCTGCGGGCGTTCCAGTTCCTCGCCCGCGATCTCCTGGAGCAGCACCCGGGTCATCTCCCGGCCCATCTCCTCGATCGGCTGACGCACGCTGGTGAGCGCGGGGTCCATGTGACGGGCCACGGCCGAGTCGTCGAAGCCGACGAGCGCCACATCGTCCGGGATACGCCGGCCCGCCTCTCGGAGCACCTGACGGGCGCCCGCGGCCATCACGTCGGAGGCGGCGAAGACCGCGTCGACGTCGGGCCGGCGGGCCAGCAGGTCGCGCATGGCGCGGGCGCCGCCCTCCTCGGTGAAGTCGGCGCGGGCGATCAGCCGCTCATCCGGGTCGAGACCAGCCGAGGCGACGGCCTCGCGGTAGCCGTCGAGGCGCCGCTGCGCACCGTACACATCGAGGTGTCCGGTGATCGTGGCGATGGACCGGCGGCCGCGGGAGATCAGATGGTCGACGGCGCTGCGGGCGCCCTCGAAGTTGTCCGAGTCGACCGCGGCGAGCGGTTCGGAGGCGGATCTGCGGCCGCTCATCACGGCCGGCATCCCGAGCTGCTCCAGCAGATCGGGCAGCGGGTCGTCGGCGTGCACGGAGACCAGCAGCACACCGTCGACGCGGTGCGCGGTCAGATACTGGGCCAGCCGTCGGCGCTCGCGGTCGCTGCCCACCAGGGTGAGCAGCAGCTGCATGTCGGTGTCGGCGAGGGCCGCGCCGACACCCCGCACGATGTCGGAGAAGTACGGCTCGGCGAAGAAGCGGCTCTCCGACTCGGGCACGACGAGGGCGATGGCGTCCATGCGGTTCCCGGCCAGGGCGCGGGCCGCGCGATTGGGCACGTAACCCAGCTCGGCGACCGCAGCCTCCACCGCCTCACGGGTGTGCGCGCTGACCCGTGGTGAACCGTTGATGACCCGCGAGGCGGTGCCGCGCCCCACGCCTGCTCGTGCCGCGACTTCTTCGAGCGTGGGCCGCCCACCGCTCCGTACTCGCGCTACCGTCATGGCCGCCTCCCGTTTCGCGGTCAATTTCTCACAGTCGGATAACCGAACCAAGTCCCGATGTGGGATCCCTTGACACTCCACCGGGCCGACCGCCCGCACCGCAGCATCCTTCGGGGAGCGCTCCCACTCTACGTGCGCGGTCAAGGGCCCCGCAGTGTGGAGGGCCCGGAGACTCAACTGCCGGGTGGAAACGGATGAGACCCGGCACAGGGCCGGGTCTCAGGGGTCCGCGCGAGTCAGGAGGCGTCGGCCGGGGGAAGGGCGTGGCGGCGGATCACCTCCGCGTACCAGTGGGCGCTGGCCTTGGGGATGCGGCGCTGGGACGCGTAGTCCACGTACACCGCGCCGAACCGCTTGGAGTACCCGTACGCCCACTCGAAGTTGTCCATCAGCGACCACAGGAAGTAGCCGCGGACGTCCGCGCCGTCGGCGACGGCACGCCGCACGGCGTCGAGATGGCCGCGCAGATACTCGATCCGCTCGGGATCCTCGACCCGGCCCTCGGGCGAGACGTAGTCGTCGAAGGCCGCGCCGTTCTCGGTGACCAACAGCGGCAGCCCGGGGTGGTCACGAGTGACGTCCATCAGCAGGCTGTACAGGCCGTCGGGGTCGATCGACCAGTTCATCGCGGTCCGCGGCTTCCCCTCGGAGAGGTGGAAGGCGACATGTTCGGAGCCGGGCCACGGGGAGTAGTCGCTGGCGCCGTGGCCGTCGTTGCGCGAGTCGCCGACGCCCTCGGCAGGCGTGGAAACCAGCGTCGGCGTGTAGTAGTTGACGCCCAGGACGTCGACGGGGCGGGAGATCGCGGCCAGGTCCCCGTCGTGGACCAACTGCGACCAGTCGACGAGGTGCGAGGTGTCGGCGATCAGGTCCTCGGGGTACTCGCCGCGCAGCATCGGCCCGGTGAACACCCGGTTGCCCACCGCGTCGATCCGGCGGGCGGCGTCCACGTCGGCCGCGCTGTCGGTCAGCGGGCGGACCTGGTGGAGATTGAGGGAGACCGAGGTCTGTGCGCCGGCGGGGAGTTGACCGCGCAGCACCTCGATCGCCCGGCCATGGGCGAGGTTGAGGTGGTGGGCCGCCCGCAGGGCGGACACGGCCTCGGTGCGGCCGGGAGCGTGCACACCGGAGCCGTAACCGAGGAAGGCCGAGCACCACGGCTCGTTGAACGTGGTCCACATGCCGACGCGGTCACCGAGGGCGCCGGCCATGATGGCGGCGTAGTCGGTGAAACGCTCGGCGGTCACCCGCTGCGGCCAGCCGCCCGCGTCCTCCAGCTCCTGGGGAAGGTCCCAGTGATAGAGCGTGGCGACGGGGGTGATGCCGGCTTCGAGCAGCTCGTCGACGAGCCTGCGGTAGAAGTCCAGGCCGCGCTCGACGGCGGGGCCCCGGCCGGTCGGCTGCACCCGGGACCAGGAGATGGAGAAACGGTAGGCCTTCAGCCCCAGTTGCTTCATCAACTGCACGTCGTCGCGGTAGCGGTGGTAGTGGTCGGTGGCGATGTCGCCGGTGTCACCGTTGCGGACCTTGCCCGGTGTGCGGCTAAAAGTGTCCCAGATGGAAGGGGTGCGGCCGCCCTCGGCGGCGGCACCCTCGACCTGGTAGGCGGCGGTGGCCGCCCCCCAGAGGAAACCGGTCGGGAAGTCCGATGCCTCGGGTGCCCGCTGCGGGGCGATGTCGGGTCGTACGGCGGTCATGCGGGAGCGCTCCCAAGAATGGACGAACAGAGTCAGGGAAGGAGTGGGATTCCGGGTCCCGTACGGCCTGTGGTCAGGCGCAGGCCGTACGGGACGCCAGGGAAGGCTCGGGTGACGTCACGTCAGCCCTTGACGGCGCCGGACATGATCCCCCCGACGATCTGCTTGCCGAAGATCACGAACACCACGAGCAGCGGCAGCGTGCTGATCAGCGCACCGGCCATCACGATGCTCTGGTCGGGGGTGTACGAGGCGCTCAGCTGGCCGAGGGCCACCTGGAGCGTGGGGTTCTGCTGGTTCAGCGCCAGGTAGGGCCAGAAGAAGTCGTTCCACGCCTGCACGAAGGTGAGCATCCCGAGCACCATCATCGCGGGACGGGCCACCGGGAGCACGATGCTCAGCACGATACGGAAGTTGTTCGCGCCGTCGACCTTGGCGGCCTCGATGAGCTCGTACGGCAGCGCCTCGGACAGGTACTGACGCATGAAGAACACGCCGAACGCGCTCACCAGCGTCGGGAAGATCACCGACTCCAGATGTCCGCCCCAGCCGATGTCGGACATCATCATGAACAGCGGGACGACGCTGAGCTGCGGCGGGATCGTCAGAGTGGCGATGACCGCGGTCATCAGTCCGCTGCGGCCCCGGAACCGCATCGTGGAGAAGGCGTAACCGGCCAGCGTGCAGAAGAAGAGCGTCGCTGCCGTGATGCAGCCGGAGACGATGACGCTGTTGACGATCGCCTGGCCCAGATGTGCCTGGTTCCAGGCCGCGTCCAGGTTGTGCATGAGCCGGCCGCCCGGCAGGAAGGGCGGTGTGGAGGCCAGCACCTCGTCCTGTGTGTGGGAGGCGGCCACCAGGGTCCAGTACAGCGGCAGGATCGAGCCGATACCGACGACGGCGAGGGCGATATAGGCGAAGGGGCCACCCTGCAGCTGCTTACCTGCGCCCGGCTTGAACCGGCTCGGGCGCAGGCGCGCCCGCTGGGCCGTGTACGGGACGCCGAACTCCGGGGCTTTGGTGGGGCTGGTCATGGTCATTGGATATCGCTCCCGGTCAGACCGCGGATGTGCGTACGAAGCGGCCGATGAGCCAGTTGACCGCGGCGATGATCAGCAGGAGGGCGAGCATCGCCCAGGCCACTGCTGCGGCAGGACCGAGATGCCCGAGGTTCCAGCCGTAGTTGTAGAGGTAGACGCTGAGCGTCTCGTACTGATTTTCGTTGCCGCCCGTGGCGCCGAGCGTGCCGCCCTCCAGCAGCAGGGGCTCACCGAACAGCTGCATGGAGCCGATGGTCGAGATGACGATCGTGAACAGGATCGTGGGCCGCAGCGAGGGGATGGTCACCTTGCGGAACTGCTGCCAGCGCGAGGCACCGTCGAGCGAGGCGGCCTCGTACAGATCGCTCGGCACGGCCTGTATGGCGGCGAGGTAGATCAGCGTGTTGTAACCGGTCCAACGCCAGATCACGATGACGGAGATCGCGATCTTGGACGTCCAGTGCCCGTTGGCCCAGTTGGTGTGGCCGAGGCCGACGAACTCCAGCGCCCAGTTCAGCAGACCGCCGTCCGCCCGGAAGACCAGGGCGAAGACCAGGGCCGCGGAGGCCACGGAGGTGGCGTACGGGGTGAGGATGACCGTCCGCCAGAAGGTGCTGGCGCGCAGCTTGTAGTTCAGCAGGTGGGCCAGGCCCAGCGCGACCAGCAGCTGCGGGACCGTCGACATGACGCCGATGAGGAAGGTGTTGGTGACGGCGGTCCAGAACTCGCTGTCATGCAGGATCTTGTCGAAGTTGTCCCAGCCGACCCACTCCATCCGGTCCAGGCCGGTCATCTCCACCCGGTGCAGGGCGATCCAGCCGGTATAGAGCAGCGGATAGAGCCCGAAGGCGCCGAAGACGAGGAAGAACGGGGCTATGTAGGCGTACGGCGACGCCTTGTCGTCGAACCGCCACAGCCGACGCCGCCATGCCTGCCGGCGGGGGTCGGCCTGCGGCTGCTGGGAGCCGCCGGGTGGCGGGGCATAGGCGTCCCGGGTGGGAGTCGAGGTGGCCACGGGCGGGAGTCCTTCCCTGGTTACTTGGGGTACCCGGTACGGGGGCGCCCCGGTAGGGGCTGGGGTGTGGGCGGTTGCTCACGGTCGTGGATGTCCACGGGGTGGCCGGAGGTGCCCCGGGCCGGGCCGGACCGGACGGGTCCACGGTGCGCCCGGGAGGTACCCCGTGGTGTGTCCGGGCACGCCGTGGAGGGGCCGGGTGGCCGGGAGCGCGCAGGCGCGGGCGGCCCGGTGGCCGCCCGCTGCTGCGACGGTCAGCCGATCGCCTTGTCGATCGCGCCGGTCGCGGCCTTCCACGCGTCGTCCGGGCTGGTGCCGCGCTGCTCCATGTTGTTGATCTGGGTGGAGATGGTGTCCTTGATGACGCCGTCCTTCGGGCCGAGAACGGTCTCAGGGATCGATGTGGCCTCGTCGGCGTAGATCTGGCCGATCGGGGCGTCGTTGAAGTACGGCAGCGTCGCGTTCTTCACGTCCGGCAGCTCGTACGCTCCCTTGTTGGACGGGAAGCTACCGATCGCCTTGAAGACGGCGGCCTGCTGCTCGGGGGCGGTCAGCCACGTGACGAGCTTGGTGGCCTCGTCGACGTTCTTGCCCGACTTGGGCACGGCGAGGAACGAGCCGCCCCAGTTGGCGGCGGTCGCACCGGGCGCGGTGGTGATGTTCCACTTGCCCTTGTTGCCGTCACCGGCGTTGATCGAGATCTGACCGGCCATCCATGCGGGGCAGGCCACGGTGGCGACGGTGCCCTTGCGCAGTGCGGCCTTCCACGGGTCGGTGAACTGGGCGAGGCCCTGGGTCAGCTTCTTCGACGCCGCCTCGGCCGCAAGGTCCCAGCCCTGCTTGACGCTGGGGCTCTCCTTGTAGATCGGCTTGCCGCTCTCGTCGTAGTACTGCTTCGCGTTGGAGCTCACCACGGCGTTGAACATCGCGCTCGCGGAGTCCATGAAGAAGGTGCCCTTGGGGGCCTTCTTCTTGTACTCCTCACCGAGCTTGAGGTAGTCCTCCCAGCCGCCGGCGACCCTCTTGGCGACCTCCTCGCGGTCGGTCGGCAGACCGGCCTGCTTGAAGAGGTCGGTGTTGTAGCAGAGGGACATCGGACCGATGTCGGTGCCCGCGCCGATCACCGCGCCGTCTGCCGTGGTGGCCTGCTTCTCCTTCCAGGAGACCCAGTCATCGACGTTGATCACCTTGCTGAGGTCGGCGAAGGAGGACGCCTTGGTGTCGACGATCTCCTTGATCCGGCCGACCTCGATGCCCTGGACGTCCGCCAGACCGCTGCCCGAGTTCAACTGCTGGAGCAGCTTGGGGTAGTAGACCTTCTCATCGGAGGTGACGTCCTCCTTGACCACGATGTTCGGGTGCAGCTCGTGGTACTTGGCGAAGAGACCGGCTTCCTTGTAGCCGAACTGCCCGAAGTCGGCCACGGTCAGCGTGATCTTCCCATTCGCGCCGGAGCCTGTGCTGTCCGTTGAATCCGAGTCGCTGCTGCAGCCGGTCAGCAACAGGGCCGTGGCTGCCAGGCCTGTGGTGGCCAGAACCGCGGCTCTGCGGCTTCGACCGGCGACGGTGCGGGTGATGCGCATTCCACTACTCCTTGTTCCAGGGTGGGACTGGCGTTCTGACTGCGCGGCATACGCACTGGTGTGTGCGGGTGCCGAGTGGTGCAAGGGGGAGGACACGAGCCGTGCCGTTCGAGCGAGAAAGCCTCAAGCGATGTGGGAGCGCTCCCATGCGCCGATGCCGGAAGGTTCCTGCCTCGAAGGTGTGGGTGTCAAGAGTTGAAGACGCTTCCGTTGCCCGAGTGTGTCCTGCACGTCACGAGACCGTGTCCGGCCGAAGCCTTGCCAAAGGAGGTGCACACCATCTCCGGGCCGGCATGCTCTTGAATTCCAGCAGGTCAAAGGCTTGTTGACGAATGCTCACAGAATCGGCCGGCGGAAGTCCCCGCCGGCGCGGCACAGGCGCCCCGGCTCCGGGAAACGGTTCGCGTCTGACCTCGTTCGCACGGGAGGGCCCGCCGGAAGGTGAACGAAGTGCGGCGCCCGAGGGCGGCTCCGGCCCGCCTGCGCGTTCTTTCCCCGAAGCCGACACCCGGGACATCGCCCGGCAGTACGCGCGGGGGGCGGATGCGGTGCTCTCCGCGGTGAACCGGGGACGCAGGGGGCAGGCCATCGGTACTGTCCCGCACTCCCGCTCCCCCGCAATCGGCCACGCCGTCCGGCACGGTGCGGAGTGACGCGACGACAGCGGCCGGGTCGTCCTCGAGCTCGGCGCCGATGCGGCGCCAAGTCACTGGAACGCGGAGGACGGCGGCGCCGGTGACGGACGGGCGTCCGCATCGCGCACCGCAGCCGCACCGCCGGTGAAGTCGGCGAGTTCCCGGCCGTGTTCGACACGTCCCGGGTGCGGGTCGGTGGCGACCCTGCGGGTCAGTTCGGCGACCTTGAGCGGCAGCCCGGAGGCGAGCAGCACGGCGTTGCCGAAGCGGCGGCCGCGCAGCACCGCCGGGTCGGCGGCGAGGGCCAGTTCGGGGAAGACGGCGGCGGCGGTGGCGATCTGGCCGCGGAGATGGGCCAGCGGCGGGCCGTCGGTGAGATTGGCCACGTACTGCCCGGCGGGCTTCAGCACCCGGCGTACGTCGGTGAGGAACTCGGTGCTGTTGAGGTGAGCGGGGGTGCGGGATCCGCTGAACGCGTCAGCGATGACGAGGTCCGCCCAGTCGTCCGGGATCTTCCCGAGCCCCGCGCGGGCGTCGGTGGAGCGGACCCGGATCCGGGCCTGCGGGTCCAGGGGCAGCTCCCGGCGGACCAGTTGGACGAGCGCCGCGTCCAGCTCGACGATCTGCTGGGTGGAGCGGGGGCGGGTCGCGGCGATGTAGCGGGCGAGGGTGAAGGCGCCGCCGCCCAGGTGCACGACGTGCAGGGGCTGCTGCGCGGGAGCGACAAGATCCGCGATGTGGCCGATCCGGCGCTGGTAGGAGAAGGAGAGGTGCAAGGGGTCGTCGAGGTCGACATGGGACTGAGGGGCGCCGTCGAGGTTCAGCGTCCAGGCACGGGGGCGCTCCCGGTCGGGTATCAGCTCGGCGAGACCACCGTCGACCGCCTCGGCGAGGGTCTCCGGCCTGCGGTCGGAACGCTTCCGGGCGTTCGCGCCACCGCTGGATGCTCCTCGACGTGCCACTGCTGTTTCCCCTGCTCGCTGCTCATCGCTCCGGTGCCGGACCGGCACCGGTGGGGAACACGCCCCCGGCCATTATGAGCTCAGCAGCAGTTGTCGGCCGCCTCGATCAACCGGGCCGCCTGGTCGAGGGCGGCCCGCAGCGCGGCAGGGTCGGTGACCGGTGCGTCGGCGGCGGGCGGCAGCAGCCAGCCGCTGCCGGAGACCGGCGGCTCGGCGGGAATGCGGAGCCCGCGGCCGCTCGTCTGCGTACAGGCACTGCCCGGTACGTCCCAGGCCTCGGCGGTGCCCGGCGGCACCAGGAAGCCGAGGGTGTCGCAGGTGTCGTCGTGCAGGACCGGGCCGACTGCCTCCTGATCGGCGCCGCGGCGCAGGATGTCGACGGCCTCGAGGCCCTGGCGGGCGGGGACGGTCACCAGCTCGCAGGGCCCGGGGGCCAGGAGCGGCAGGGGCTCCGCCACCGCGGGCTCGGAGGCCGGGGGCCGGGGTGTGGCGGGTTCGGGGGTGGCGGGTTCACGCTCCGCAGCCCCGGAACCGGTCGTCGTCGCAGTCGTCCGTGAGCCGGTCTCCGTGCCGAGATGCAACAAGGGACCTCTCCTCTCATCGCCGGGCGGAGCCAGACTCCGTCTCCACATCAACCAACGCGTCGACTACGTCAAGGGCTACGGTGCCACGCCGCCGCAAAGGATGGCAGTTCATGGCGGATCGCGGGCGAGATATCCGTTTTATGGGCAAACACTGTGTGTGTGGTCCGTCACAGCAGGTACCTTCTTGCTCCGCCGGGACACCGGAAACAGGCCCGGCTTGCACCAGAGAGGGCCCAGCCATGGTGTCGACAGGGGCAGTTCCCAACCTCGCCTTCCGGCGGCTGCGCGGACCGCGCTCCGCCGGGGAGTTCGCTGCCGCGGTGCGCAGATCCGCCCGCGAGATCGGCGAGCAGGTCGCGTGCGACGCCCGGTACATCGGACGCGTGGAGTCCGGCGAGATCCGCTGCCCCAACTACGCGTACGAACGAGTCTTCCTGCACATGTTCCCCGGGGCGACTCTGGCGGACCTGGGCTTCTCGTCGCGCGAGACCGTACGCGGCCGAGGGGCGCGCGCCACCGCCGAGATCCCCGACACCCCACTGCCCCCCACGCTCCACAGCGACACCGACGAGGAGAGCGACGTGCTGCGTCGCGTATTCATGACCAGCGGCACCGCCGCGATGGCGGCCGCATCCCTGGGCTTCGGCCTCGGCACCGCCGCCGCTGCCGTACCGGCACAGCGACCCGCACAGCGACGGGTCGGCGAGGCCGAGGTGACCGCCGTCGAGAAGGCGGTACGGCAGATCAGGCTGCTGGACGACCGGCACGGCGGCGACGGCCTCTACCGACGGGCCGCGCAGCCGCTGAGGGCGGCGTACGCGCTGCTGGACGAGGGGACGACCACCCGCCGCTCCACGTCCGACCGGCTGCATGCCGGGGCGGGTGAGCTGGCCATCTCGGTGGGGTGGCTGGCCCACGACTCGGGGCGTTTCGAGGACGCGCGCTCGCACTACGCGGAGGCGCTGGCGACGGCACGGCTGGCCGGTGACGCGGCGCTGGAGGCGCATGCGTTCTGCAACGCGTCGTTCCTGGCGAGGGACACGGGGCGGCCGCGGGAGTCGGTACGGGCGGCGGAGGCCGGGCTGCGGGCGGCGACGCCGCTGGGCTCACCGCGACTGCTGGCGCTGCTCGCACTGCGGGAGGCGGGGGGCCGGGCGGGGCTCGGCGATCGCAGCGGCTGCGAGCAGGCGCTGGGGCGGGCGCACGAGGCCTTCGGACGGGGGACACGCGATGCCGACCCGGAGTGGATGACGTTCTTCCGGGAGGCGGAGCTGGAGATGCTGGAGGCGCAGTGCTGGTCGGCGCTGGGTGACTGGCGGCGGGCGACGCGTCATGCGCGACGGGCCACACAGCTGCAGGACCCGCACTTCACCCGGAACCTGGCGCTGTACCGGGCCGAGCTGACGACGGACCTGGCGCATGCCGGGGCCGTGGCGGAGGCGGCCGCGACGGGGCACCAGGTGCTGGACCTGCTCGACCAGGTGCAGTCGTCCCGGATCCGGGCGATGCTGTCGGGGGCGGTGCGGGTGCTGCAGGCGCAGCGCGGGTCACCGGAGGTGGCGGGGCTTCTGGAGCGGTGCGGAGAGATGGGGGTGTAACGGTCTCCCCCGCGGTAGGGAGTGGGCACCCGGCGAGGCGGGGGCGTCCCGTACCGGTCCGACGGTCGGGTCCGCACCCGCCGAGCAGCCCGTGTCCCCGGCTCCGCCCCCCGCGGAGCGCCCACCACACCTCTGCGCAACGGCGGGACCTACCGGTCCAGGTGACCCGTGTCGTTCCAGCGCTCCAGCGCCGGGGCCCCGTACGCCCACCCCAGGACCGACAGCGACGTCGGGTCCAGCCGGATGCGGGACGCGAACGACACGTCCTCGCCCAGCCACCGCGCCCCCAGCGCCCGCAGGATGTGACCGTGCGCGAAGACCAGCACGTCGCGGTCGGCCGAGCGCGCCCAGGCCACGATCTCGTCCGCGCGGGCGGACAGTTCGGAGAGGGTCTCGCCCTCCGGCACCCCGTCGCGCCAGATGAACCAGCCCGGCCGGATCGCCTGGATCTCGGCCGGGGTCATGCCCTCGTACGCCCCGTAGTCCCACTCCATGAGCGCGTCCCACGGCTGCGCCCGGTCCGCGAAGCCGGCTATCTCGCAGGTCTCCCTGGCTCGGACGAGCGGGCTGGTCCGGACCTCGAGGCCCGGCAGGTCCGCCCACGGTTTCCGGTGCAGCCGCTCGCCCAGCAGCTTGGCGCCCTCGCGGCCCGCGTCGAGCAGCGGGATGTCCGTCCTGCCGGTGTGATTGCCCTTGACCGACCATTCCGTCTGGCCGTGCCGGGCGAGCAGGATACGCGGTGCCATGACGGCTCCCCCTGAGATGTGGATCGGAGAAAACGGCAACAGGGACGGGTCATCCGCCTTTGTTCATCATCGCTCACGTGTCCGGGAGGCAACCTCTGGGGCCGCACCGGCGTCCCTTCCCCCGCGGAGAAGGCTCCGCGCGCACGGGGGCGTCCGCAGGGGACCCCCCGGGGGGATTCGCCACCGACCTGCGCCGTACGGTTGAACGCCCACCGTCGGGCGCATGAACTCATGATGGAGAGCATCCGGATGTCGCTTGCCACCGCCGCGCCCGCGTCGCGGCACCGGCCTCGATGGTGGGCCGAGCTGCCGCTGATCGCGATCGTGTACGCGATCTACTCGGTGGGCCGGCTGCTGGTCCGAAGCGATGTGTCGACCGCCGTCGACCATGGGCTGCGCATACTTCATCTGGAGAAGATGCTCTCCCTCAATGCCGAGCACCCGCTCAACCGCTTGATGACGGCCCATCCGGTGATAGGCATACCCTCCGACTTCATCTACGCCTCACTGCATTACGTGGTCACCCCGGCCGTCCTGGTCTGGATCTACCGGCGGCGCGCGGCCGCGTACCGCGCCGCACGCACCTGGCTGATGACCTCCACGCTGCTCGGTCTGATCGGTTTCGCGCTGATGCCGACCTGCCCGCCGCGGCTGCTCCACGCCACATACGGCTTCGTCGACACCATGGCCCAGTACAGCTCGTACGGCTGGTGGGGCGCCGAGGCGAGTGCGCCGCGCGGTATGGGCTGGATGACCAACCAGTACGCGGCGATGCCGAGCCTGCACGTCGGCTGGGCGCTGTGGTGCGGGATCCTGCTGTGGCGCCACGGCAGGCACCCGCTGCTCCGGGCCGCGGGTGTCGTGTACCCGCTCCTCACCACGTTCGTCGTGATGGGCACGGCCAACCACTACTTCCTCGACGCGGTCGCGGGCGCCGCGGTGATGGGCGTCGGGGCGCTGCTCACCAGGCCGGTGATGCGGCTCGCCGACCGGATCAGGGCAGCGGCAGGGGCCGGCACCACTGTGGCCGTCCCGGTCACGAAGTCCCCTGTTGTCAGTGCCGGATGCAAGACTTCCGCGGGTGAGCGAATCCCCGTCCAGCGGACCTCCTCCGCAGACTCCATCGATGTCGCGGCATCGACCGACGCAGCAGGCGACGACACTCCGGCAGCGGCTCGCTGAACTGCGCGGTCCCGCCGTCGCGCCGCATCCGCTCGATGCCCGCGCGCTGGCCGCCCTCGCCGCCAACCCCGGCTGCAAGCGGCGCGCCCTGCTGGACGGCGCCGGGGTGGACAAGGCCGCGCTGGCGGCCGCGCTCGGCTCTCCCGCCGCGTTCGGTCAGTCGCAGTTCGCTTTCATGCGGGGCAACGCGTTCGAGGCGAGGGTCAAGGCCGACGGTGGCACGGAGCTGATGCGCCTGCTGTACGAGCGGCTCGGCGGGGGCGGCGAGGCGCCGCGCGAGGTCCGGCTGCCGGATCTGGCGGCGGCGGGTCCCGAGGGCCGTGCGGCGCGTACGGCCCTGGCGCTGCGGGAGGCGACCGAGGCGGGTGGCTGGGCTCTGCTCGATCACCCGATGCTGGCCCTGGAGGTGGCGGGCTCGCCCGCCTATCTGGAGCCGGACGCGGTGGTGGTGCACCCCGACGGCCGGTGGACGGTCGTGGAGATCAAGTCGTTTCCCATGATCGACAGTTCGGCGGACGCGGCGAAGGTCGGCGCGGCGGCCCGGCAGTCGGCGGTGTACGTGCTGGCGCTGGAGCGCGTCGCGGCGGTCACGGCGGGGGCGGAGGTCGGCCACCGGGTGCTGCTGGTCTGTCCGAAGGACTTCTCCAACCTGCCGACGGCGTCGGTCGTCGACGTGCGCAAGCAGCGCGCGGTCACCCGCCGCCAGCTGACCCGGCTGACCCGGGTCGAGGACATCGCGGCAGCCCTGCCCGAAGGCACCACTTTCGACCCGGAGTGCTCCGCGCAGGAGCTGACGGCCGCGGTCGACGCGGTCACGGCGGCGTACGCACCGGAGTGCCTGGCCGCGTGCGAACTGGCCTTCCACTGCCGGGCGAAGGCGCGTGCGGCCGGTGCGATCGAGGCGCTGGGGCGGAGCGTGCGGGGTGAGCTCGGCGGTCTGACGACGGTGGGCGCGGTACTGGCCGCGGCGGCGGGCAAGGAAGGCGATCCGGCCGACCCCACGGTCGCCGCCCTGCGCCGCGCCGCGGTCCTGCGCGCGGAGGCGCTGGAGCACCGGGGCGCGCCCCTGGAAGGAAGCCCGGCATGTCGCTGATCAGCACCCTGGCCCGGCTGGAGGCCGTGGAAAGTGGGCGGGCGCAGCCGATGGCCACCGTCCGGCACCGTCATCTCACCGGTGCGCCGCTCGTTCTCGTACCGCTGACCACCGCCGGTGAGGCGGGCGCCCCGCTCGGCGCCCTCGTCGGAACGGACCGGGACGCGCCCCGGCTGCTCGTCGTGGCCCAGCCGCGCGACCGCGATCTGCGGTTCGCTTTCCTCGCCGAGCTGGCCGAGGTGGTCCTGCCGCACATCGAGACGTACACGGACGTGGTGGAGCCCGCCGAGCGGGGCGAGACCGATCCCGAGACCGGAAAGAAGGTCAAGGTCGAGGTCGAGTTGTGCACGGACGCGCCGCAGTTGATCGTGCCGAGCCGGGCGGGTCTCGACTTCGTACGGCTGCTGGGCCGGTCCATGCGGTTCCGGCGCACCGCCGAAGACGACCCGGACACCCCGTATCCGGCGCCGGCCAGGGTCCCGCTGCTGGGCCGCTGGCTCACGCATTACGGAGAGCGGGCCCGGGTGCCGGGTTCCTCGCTGCTCCTGGCCATGACCGATCTGCTGAACCGGCACTGGGCGACCGGGCAGTCCACGCTGGAGGACCAGCATCTGGGGGCGCTGCTCGCCTGGATCGACCCTGCGGCGGGCGAGTCCGGTGCGGAGGCCGCGCTCCGGGCCGAGCTGCAGCGGGACGCCGGTGGCCAGCTGCTCTGCCCGCCCGCCGGTCCGGCGACGGACCCGGCGTTCGACAACCGGCTGCTCGCGCCCGCGATCGAGAAGTACGACCGGGCGCGCACGTCGCTCGCGGCGGCCGAGGACGGTCTCGCGGCCGACGCCCGGCTCGCCGCACTGACCGCCGCCGAGCGGGAGATCAGGTCGCTGCTGGCCGGGGTGGCGCGGCCGACCTGGGACGCGGTGTGGCGGGGGCTCGACCTGATGCGGGAGCTGCCGGCCGGGTCCAGGACCGAGGACCGGTGGACCCGGGACCGGTGGTCGTTCACCGGCCACCGGGACCGGGTGCGGGCAGGGGAGCCGCCGCAGCCGCGCCGGGACGACGCGGTGACGGCGGCGGCAAAGCTGGCTTCGCGGGAGACGGCGCAGGCGCAGTTGGAGGCGCAGGAGGCCCTGGACGACCCGCTGGTGCTCGCCGGGCGCCGGCTGGCCGGTGAGGCGTTCGTCGGGGAGGTGGCCGAGGTGGTGATGGCGTACAGCGAGTCGAAGCGGCCCTCGCCGCGTCCGCTGGTCACGGTCCGGACGGGCGAGCGCCCTCATCTCGGTGAGCGCACGAAGGTCTACCGCACCCTGGACGGCAAGCCGCAGACCGCCGAGTTCGTGGCGTACGCCTCCGAGGATCTCCCGGAAGCGGAGGAGCGGCTGCTGGTGCTGCGGATCACCGACCGGATGGGCCGGGGCAAGGAACCGGCCCCCGGGTCGCTGCCGGAGCCGGGCGACCGGATCGTCTGGACCCTGTTCGAGCACGACCAGCGCAGCGGCCCGAAGCTGCCGGACCCGGAGGAGACGCCGTGGACGCACGGCGGCCCGCCGGGCGCCGCCGGACATTCCGAGAACCCCGACCCCGTGACCCCGGAGGACCTGTTGTGACGGCCGTATTCGATCCGGGCGCCGAGGCGGGGCGGGCCACCGCCCAGATCCTGGACGACACGCTGAACGGCACGGCCCGCGGCATCGTGGTGGACTCCCCGCCGGGTGCGGGAAAGTCGACGCTGGTGGTGCGCGCCGCGCTCGAACTCGCGTCGGCAGGCCGCCCGTTGATGGTGGTCGCGCAGACCAACGCCCAGGTCGACGACCTGGTGGTGCGGCTGGCCGACAAGGACCCGGGGCTGCCGGTCGGGCGCTTGCACAGCAACGACGCGGACCCGTACGACAAGGTGCTGGACGGCCTGGCCAACGTACGGAAGTCGGCGAAGGCCGGAGATCTGGCCGGACTCGATGTCGTCATCTCGACGGCCGCCAAGTGGGCTCATGTGAAGAACGTCGAGCCGTGGGGGCACGCGATCGTCGACGAGGCGTACCAGATGCGCTCGGACGCGCTGCTGGCCGTCGCGGGGCTCTTCGAAAGGGCGCTGTTCGTCGGCGATCCGGGCCAGCTGGACCCGTTCTCCATCGTCGGCGCGGACCAGTGGGCGGGGCTGTCGTACGACCCGTCGGCCAGCGCGGTCTCGACGCTGCTGGCGCACAACCCCGAGCTGCCGCAGCGCCGGCTGCCGGTGTCGTGGCGGCTGCCCGCGTCGGCCGCGCGGCTGGTCTCGGACGCGTTCTACCCGTACACCCCGTTCCGCAGCGGTACGGATCACGGCGACCGGCGGCTGGCGTTCGGGGTCCCGTCGGACGGCTCCGCCCCGGACCGGGTGCTGGACGAGGCTGCGGAGTCCGGCTGGGGCCTGCTCGAACTCCCGGCCCGGCACACCCCGCGCACGGACCCTGAGGCGGTGCGGGCGGTGGCCCTGGTGGTCCGCCGTCTGCTGGACCGGGGTGGCGCGGCGACGAGCGAACGCTCCCCCGACCCGGCCCCGGTGACGGCGGACCGGGTCGCGGTCGGCACGGCCCACCGGGACCAGGCGGCGGCGGTACGGGCGGCGCTCGCCGAGCTCGGTGTGACGGGTGTGGCGGTGGACACGGCGAACCGGCTCCAGGGCCGCGAGTTCGATGTGACGGTGGTCCTGCACCCGCTGTCCGGGCGCCCGGACGCCACGGCGTTCCATCTGGAGACGGGCCGACTGTGCGTCCTGGCGTCGCGCCACCGTCACGCCTGCATCGTGGTCTGCCGTGCCGGCGTCGCGGACCTGCTGGACGAGCACCCGTCGACGGAACCGGTCCAGCTCGGCGTCACGGTCAAGTTTCCTGACGGGTGGGAGGCGAACCACGCGGTCCTGGCCCACCTCGCGGAACACCGCGTCCCGTGGCGCCCGTAACGGCCTCCCCTGCGAGGGGGAGCGGATCGGCGAGCGGCGTCGTGCGGCTTCGACGGCAAGGCGGAGGACGGAGTCGACGCGAAGGGGGTCCCCCCATGCCTTTCGGGCTATGGCGGAGTCGGTGACCGACGACAACGCCGCAGGGGCCCCTCCCTGCTCGAGCGAAGCCGAGAGCTCGGGGGAACAGCCGCAGGGCGTCGGGAGCCCACTCCCTGCCGCGGGGGCGGCCGTAACACTGCCGGATCACGGGCGATGGGCCGTCGGGGGCGTGCGCCGTGCCGGGCGGTGTCCCGGTGCGCCCCCGCGCACCGCCCCCGAAGCCCACTTGCGGGCGGTTGGACAATGGAGGGTGGCCGTCGGGCCCACCGAAGGAGGAACACCACATGGCACAACCCGAGCGGAAAGAGCAGCAGCGGCTGCGCCCCGCGCCCCTGCTCTTCGAGCCGACGGCGGCGGTCGCCGACCCCGAGCACTTCTTCGACCTGGAGTCGATGGACGACCCGGAGGAGCTGCTGGCCCGCGCCACCGAGCTGACGCTGGCCTTCCGCGCCGCCACCGACAGGGCGGTCGAGTACCAGGCGATCGCCGCGGCGCAGCTGGCCGATCCGAGCCGGTTCGACCGGCTCACCACGGCGGACATCGCGCAGCGCGCGGAGTGGACCGAGGACTACGCGAAGAAGATGGTCGAGTTCGGCTGGAGTCTGCTGGGCGGCGCGCGGCCGTGACGCCGGAGCGTCCGGCCCCTGGCCGCCTCCGGGTCCGGGTCCGTATCCGGCGACGGGGACTCCGGGTCCGGCGCCGGCTCTCGCTCCGGATCTGACTCCGGGCACAGCCGGTGGCATATGCCCGCGCGCAAGATACTCCTCCCCGCCTCACCCTGTCCGGGTTTCCGACAATTCTTGCAATCCACAGTGTCACCACCGGTAAACCGGTAGTCATGAGCGCATGGCTGCCAGACGAGACCACCCTGCATCCCGGCATCGGAACCTGGGCCGGGCCCCGCGCCGGCACCCGCCACGGTGCCGATGTCTTCGCGGTCCTGCGGGACCGAGCCGGTGACCAGGCCGCTCAGGTCACCGCGGCCGGAGCGGCCTGGCTGGCCGGTGCCGCCGCGTATCCGCGCTCCACGCTCGCCCAGTGGCAGGCCCACCCCGGTTCCCCCGGCGTGCTGCCGTGCGGATCGGCGTTCGACGTGGTCAATGTGCCGACGCTCTTCGGGCGGCGGATGCTGGAGCACCTGTGGGCCGACGGCCCGGGTTCTGGCCCGGTCGCCACGCACCGCGGGCGGATGCTGCTGTTCGCCGCCCCCGGCACCGCCCAGCGGCTGCCGTCGCTGCTCGAGTGGGAGGAGTGGGGCACCGGCCACGAGCAGGCGGCGGAGCACGGCCCCGAGGCGCCCTGGGAGAGGGAGGACCGCGAGGGCAGGGTCCCGCCGCTGCTCTGCCACGGCACCGGTGACGCGGTGACCGTCCCGCCCCTGGCCTGCGACTCCTCCTCGTCAGGGCCCCGCTGGGTGGTCGCCCCCGACACCCGTGCCCCTTGGCTGCCGGGCCCCGACGTACTGCTCTGGGCCTGTGTGCGCGTGGCCCGCTCCGCGCCCACCGGGTCGGCTCGGATTTCGATTTTTCCTCCCGCCGATCAGGGTGCTAATGTCTACGACGTCAGCAGGCGCCGCTAGCTCAGTTGGTTAGAGCAGCTGACTCTTAATCAGCGGGTCCGGGGTTCGAGTCCCTGGCGGCGCACAGACGGAAGAAGCCCCTCGCGGAAGCGAGGGGCTTCTTCGTTTACCGGAACGGCAGCGTTACGTGCCCGTCGCGATACGGACTGTCCACGCACCCGACGGCGTCCGGTCCGCGACCTCGATCCGGGTGTGCTCACCGGGAACGGAGTACGTCTCGCCGACCCGCAGCGGAGCGTCCGCGAGCGGCGGGTAGACCGACCGGTCCCAGCAGGCGTCGGTATGGGGGTGGGTGTCGATGACCTGGATCGGCCCGCCGCCGGAAGGTGTCTCGTTGCGGACCCGGTAGATCAGCACCCCCTCGCTGCACGTCTCCCGGTCGTTGCCGGTGGCACTGCGGGCCTCCAGCGCCACGGCACTGCCCTCACCGGTCCTGATCACCGCGAGCCGCGTGCCGATGGAGGCGCCGGGCGCCGGCACGGCGGCCATCGGCTCCAGGGTGATGTCCTGGTTGTGCTGGATACATGCCACTTGCCTGCGGTCCAGCCAGCCCAGCTTCCACTTGTGCCAGCCGAACAGGTCCGGCGCGAGACCGAACTGGCTGCCCATCACGTCCCAGTCGCCGACGTACGTGTCCCAGTCGCCCTTGCCGTCCGACGGCCGGTGATAGAGGTCCGGCAGGTCGAAGACGTGCCCGGTCTCGTGGGCCAGCACGTTCCGGTCCGGCGGATGCTGCTCGAAGACGGTGACGACGCGCCTGATGTCCGTGCCGTCGGCGTGCAGCGGCTGGTCGAAGTTGACGACCTTGGTCGCGTCGGAGTCGACGCCGGGCGCGTCCGGGTCGGCGACCAGATAGACGATGTCGTACTTCGAGAAGTCGACCTGATCGTCGGCCGCGGCGATCGCGTCGCGCAGATAGGAACTGCGCTGCTTGTCGCCCCAGTCGCGCTTCATGCCGTACGACGTGGAGGTGTGGGGCATCTGGACCCACTGGTGCTGCGGGTGCGGGCGCAGGGTGAACTTCCCGTACGAGGCGCGCCGGAAGAACTGCGTGGTGGCGGGAAAGTAGTCGGCGGCGAGCTCGTCGGGGGTGGTGACGGGGCGGGCGTCGGGGAACGAGAGAAAGATCATGACCGCATCGAGGGTGTGGTCGGGGCGCGGGTATGCGCCGTCCCACTCGTCCAGGCCGAGCGAGTGATGCGCCCCCGTCCTGGGCAGGGCGCAGGGGCCGGCTTCACCCGTGGCCGCCACGGCCGGACCCGCGACGAGAGAGGTGGAGGCAAGCGCCAGGAGAGAGATCAGACCGGCCACCACACCACGCGGACTCGGTCTCTCCCATCCCCCGAGCCTGCGCTGAGGCGGCACATCGACCTCCGGGTGCGGGATGCGGATACACGCAATCCACCCTGTGTCGGTTCGTAGGCATTCGCCCTGTTGTGCTGCCCCACTCGGGTCAGCAGTCAGCCGCTCGGAGCCCTTTCACGGACAGTCACAAATGATCACTACGGCAAAGCGAAGCAGACTCAAGATCGACGTGAGGGAACGGAGCCGCGCAGAAATAATCAGTCATGGGCAAACCGGAAAGACGCGCGAATGACCCATGCGGGGTGCTCCCCGGGGTCACAACGGACGGGAAGCTGGAACGGGTCAGACAACAGCATCTATGCTTCACCACGCTTTCCTGCGTGGTTCCCGCCTCAGACAACGGCGCTCCGCGCGGCGGGCCAGTCCGACCACGACTGTTCAGGACAGAACTGCACGGCGGGAGCGAGCGGTGAGCGGAACCTCCGAAGGGCCGAGGCCCGCGGCAGGCACAGCGCCCTCTACCGTGCGACCATCCGTCACGGAGCGTCACGTGGAGCCGGTCGGTCCGGAAGCGGTCGACTCCCGTCCGGCCGATTACCGCGCCGCCTTCCTGGGCGCCATGCTGCCGATGGCCGTCGTCGACCACGAAGGCCTGGTCCTGTGCGCCAACGACGCTCTCGGCGGGCTGCTCGGCGCCGACTCCGCGGCGCTGACCGCCCAGTCCGCGTCCGATCTGCTCGACCTCTCCGCCGACGTCCGGACCTGGCATGCGTACCGCGAGGTGCTACGCGGCCGGCGATCCCGGTTCCGTTGCACCCGCAGGCTCAAGCACCCCGACGGACGCTCGATGTGGGCCGAGATCACCGTCGTGCCGATGCCGGAGACCGGGGCAACAGGCGCGAGGACGGACGCAGGGACGGAGCCGGAGGCCGGGAGGGGCGCGGAGATCGGAACAGGGATCACTCCGGGCGCCTCCCCGGTGCTGCTCTCCGTCGCCGACATCAGCGACCGCCACGAACTGCAGAAGCGGCTGCGCCACCTCCGAACGCACGACCCGGTGACCCGGCTGCCCAACCGGACACTGTTCTTCGAGCGGCTCTCCGCCGCCCTGGAGACTCCGCCGTACCAGGACGACAGCCTCCCGCGGCACGGCCGGATCGGGCTCTGCTACCTCGACCTGGACGGCTTCAAGGCCGTCAACGACACGATGGGGCACCGGATCGGCGACCGGCTGCTCGCCGCCGTCGCCGCCCGGCTCACCGACTGCGCCGAACAGGAGAGCCTGCACCGCACCGGCGGCACACTCGTGGCGCGCCTCGGCGGCGACGAGTTCGCGATCCTGGTCGAGGAGTCCGCCGGGACGCAGCAACTCACCGATCTCGCCCGCGCGGTGCTCGCCACCCTCCAGAAGCCGTTCGACCTGGCCGGGACACGGCTGGCCGTGTCGGCGTCGATCGGGGTGGTGGAGCGGAGCGTCGCCGGGACCTCGGCCACCGGTCTGATGCAGGCCGCCGACACCACGCTGTACTGGGCGAAGGCGGACGGCAAAGCACGCTGGACCCTCTTCGACCCCGAGCGCAACGCGCACCGGATGACACGGCAGGCGCTCTCCTCCACGCTCCGGCCGGCCGTCGAGCGCGGCGAGTTCACCATCGAGTACCAGCCGCTTGTCGGGATGGCCGACGGAGTCGTACGAGGGGTGGAGGCTCTGGTCCGCTGGAACCACCCGCAGTTCGGCATGCTCTCACCGAACCGGTTCGTCGCGATCGCCGAGGAGGACGGCTCGATCGTCCAGCTCGGCCGCTGGGTGCTCCGGTCGGCCTGCCGTCAGGCCCGGCGCTGGCAGCTGGACCATCCGGCCGAGCCGCCGCTCTTCATCAGCGTCAATGTCGCCGTGCGGCAGGTCTGGGACTCCGACCTGGTCACCGATGTCGCCGAGATCCTCGCCGAGACCGGTCTGGCCCCCGGACTGCTGCAGCTGGAACTGACCGAGTCAGCGGTGATGGGCCCGGCGGGCCGCCCGCTGGAGGCGCTCCAGGCGCTCAGCGACATGGGCGTCCGGATCGCCATCGACGACTTCGGGACCGGCTACTCGAACCTCGCCTATCTGAGCCGGCTGCCGGTCTCCGTACTGAAACTGGACGGATCGTTCGTACGCGGCTTCCGGTACGAGGACGGGGCGCATCCCAGCCCGGCCGACGAGACGATCGTCGAGGCGATGGTGCAGCTGGCGCACCGGCTGGGGCTGACCGTCACCGCGGAGTGTGTGGAGACCGTGAGCCAGGCGGAACGGCTCCGGCGGATAGGCTGCGACACGGGGCAGGGCTGGCTCTACTCCCGGGCGGTGGCCCCGGAGCGCATCGCGGAACTCATCGGGACGAGCCCCCTGGGGCTCTGAGAGGGCCGCGACCCGGAACACGAAGCCGACCGTGCCTTCAAGCGCCGGGCGGGCCTGTGTTCAGCCGAACAGGACGACCAGGACGAACAGCGGAATCCACGCCTCGATCGCGCCTACCCCCTCCGAGCCGATCAGCGAGG